>CAZQLI010000030.1:9932-13710 GCA_964594145.1 uncultured Sphingomonas sp.
CAGCGATGGTCGCAGCCGGTCTGCACCGCGACGAAGCTGCGTACCCTTGCAAGAAAGCCGGCGGCAACCGGCGGGGCCGGCGCCGCCATGACGTCACTCACCACCACCCGCCTGTCGCCGGTGAAAGACGGCGCTCGATATTTATCGGCATTGCCGACGACGCGATCGACCTCGGGCATTGCAGCAAAGCCCTCGGGATCGAGCTGCGCGGCGCAACCGGTGACGATAATCTGCCTTTCGGGGTGCTCGCGCCGTGCCCGGCGGATTGCCTGGCGGGTCTGGCGCACCGCTTCCCCGGTCACTGCGCAGCTGTTGACGATGATGCTGCCATCGTCGGCTAACGAGCGCATCGCCTCGCTTTCGGCGAAGTTCAGGCGGCACCCGAGCGTGATGGTCGAGACGGTCATTGGCCAAATTGCTCGAGGTCGATCTCGCCCCTGAAGACATGGGTCGCGGCGCCCCGCATCCTGATCGGCTCGCCGGGAGCCCAGGAGATGGTGAGCGAGCCGCCCCGCATGTGGACCCTGACCGGCGAGGTCGCCTTTTTCTGGGAGATCGCGGCGACGGCCGTTGCGCATGCGCCGGTGCCGCAGGCCATCGTCATGCCCGCGCCGCGCTCGAAAGTCCGAAGGTGGATGCCATCGTCGCGGACGGAAGCGACATTGACATTGATCCGCTCGGGAAAGGCGGGGTCGTGCTCGATGCTCGGTCCCAGGCTGACGAGGTCGATTTTCCTTTCGTCGTCGACGAAGAAGACGAGATGCGGATTGCCGACGCTCAGCGCCATCGGGTGCTCGAGCGGGCCCCAGCCGAGCGGGAGGCTGGCGGTGTCCATCGGGTAATTGATCGGCACTTCGTCCCAGGCGAAGCGGGGGGGAGGGAGCGACACCTCCACCTCCATGCCGAAGCTTTCGCCCTCGACGATGCCGCCGCTCGTCTCGAGGCTCTTGGCCCCGGTCAGCGCGACGACGCACCGCGACGCGTTCCCGCAGCTTTCCACCTCGCCGCCGTCATGGTTCCAGATGCGCATCTTGATCTCGGCTACCGCCGAGCCTTCGAGCAGGATCAGCTGGTCGCAGCCGATGCCAAGGTGGCGGTCGCAAAGCGCGCGGGCGAGCTCGCCAGTCATGGCGACGGGCTGTTCACGGCCGTCGAGCACGACAAAATCGTTTCCAAGCCCGTGCATCTTGTGGAATTGCCGCATCACGCGCGCCGAATTAGGGAGCGAGGCGCGCCAAGTCCACCGCGCCGGTCGAATTCAGGAGATTGAAGGTGCAAAGAGCAGCGTCCGATGTCATGCAATCGATCCTCCTGTCGGCGGTGATCGATGCGCTCGAAGCGATGAAGCAGGCGTCGAAGGGGGTTCCAAACCAGATGCTCCGCGACCTGCAGAGCGTCCATCGCAACACCACCTTTGGCGACCTGCCCAAGGCCGTCCAGGACTCGATCACGCAAAGCGTGCGCTCCGCCTTCACCCAGATGCTGAAGGAGGGCTATGCGGTTGGCCCAAGGCAGTCGGTCCAGCAGTCACGGCCGCTGGACCGCGTGCCGGAACGCCAGCGCCACGGCCCGTCCGATCGCCGCGGCCCGCCGCGCGGGCCGGGGAGGGGGCCGCGACCGGGTGGCGGGCGCCCCGGCGGCGGGAAGCCCACCGGTGGCAAGCCGGGCGGAGGGCCCGGCGGCAAGCCAAGGGGCAAGCCGGGCAAGTGACCGAACTTCCACCGGCCGCAGAACTCGCGCCGGCAATAATCCGCTTCTGGTTCGACGAAGTCGGCGAGGACCGCTGGTTTGCGAAGGATTTTGCCCTCGATTCCGAGATCGCCAGGCGGTTCGGCCCGTTTCGCGACGCGCTGCTTTCCTCCAAGGCGGAAGGGTGGCGCGATCAGCCCGCGCACCTGCTTGCCGCCATCATCATGCTCGACCAGTTCTCGCGCAATATCCACCGCGGCTCGGCCCGGGCGTTCGAAGCCGACGAGCTGGCGCTGGAGCTTTCCAGGCTGGCGCTCGAACGCGGCTGGGTCCACGACGCCCCCTTCGACTGGCGCCAGTTCTTCCTGATGCCGCTCCAGCACAGCGAAAAGCTCGAGGACCAGCTGCGCTCGGTCGAGGAATTCCGCCGTGCGGGGCACGCGCTGGGACTACGCTATGCGCTGCTGCACCTCGACCAGATCAGGCGCTTTGGCCGCTTTCCCGGGCGCAACCTGGCGCTCGGTCGGGTAAGCTCGGGAGAGGAACTGGCGGCGATCGAGCGCGGCGAGACATTCTAGCAGGGATCGCGGCCCGGGGAGCCTCCTGGCGAGCGACGGAGAATATTGACCTTTGGCGCCGTGTCCCCTAGGGGCCGCCTTCGTCTTAACGGACAGGAAATCGATGGAAGCGCCCAAGGGTGCACGCTGGCCGGCGAGGTTTCGCCCGCCGGCGTTGTTTGCGTTGAGCCCATCGAGATGAGGAGTTTTGGATGTTCGAGTCCCTGAGCGACCGGCTGTCGCAGGTGTTCGACAAGCTCCGCGGTCGCGGAGCCTTGTCGGAAGACGATGTTCGCTCCGCGATGCGCGAGGTGCGCGTCGCGCTGCTCGAGGCAGACGTTGCGCTGCCGGTGGCGCGCGACTTCGTCGACCAGGTGACCGAGCGCGCGGTCGGCCAGGAAGTCATAAGGTCGGTGACGCCCGGCCAGATGGTCGTCAAGATCGTCAACGACGCACTGGTCGAGATGCTCGGCTCGGAAACCGCGGAGCTGAACCTCGACACGAGGCCGCCGGCGGTCATCATGATGGTCGGCCTCCAGGGCTCGGGCAAGACCACCACCACCGCCAAGCTTGCAAAGCGGCTCACGGAGCGTGAGCGCAAGAAGGTGATGATGGCGTCGCTCGACGTCGCCCGGCCGGCGGCGCAGGAGCAGCTCGCAGTGCTCGGCCGACAGGCCGGTGTCGACACGCTGCCGATCGTCCAGGGGCAGACCCCCGTCCAGATCTGCGAGCGCGCGCTCCAGTCCGCCCGGCTCCAGGGCTATGACGTTCTCCTGCTCGACACCGCTGGCCGGCTTCACGTCGACGACATGCTGATGGCCGAGATGAAGTCGGTCGCGGCCGCGTCGAAGCCGGTGGAAACGCTGCTGGTCGTCGACAGCCTGACCGGCCAGGACGCGGTCAACGTCGCCAAGGGATTTGCCGGCGAGGTGGACCTGAGCGGCGTCATCCTGACCCGGATGGACGGCGATGCCCGTGGCGGCGCTGCCCTCTCGATGCGCGCGGTAACCGGAAAGCCGATCAAATTCGCAGGCACCGGCGAGGGCCTCGATGCGCTCGAGGCATTTCATCCCAGCCGCGTCGCGGGCCGGATCCTTGGAATGGGCGACGTCGTGTCGCTCGTCGAGCGGGCCGCCGAGACGGTGCGCATCGAGGATGCCGAGAAGCTTGCCCGCAAGATGGAGAAGGGCAAGTTCGACCTCGACGACCTGCGAATGCAGATCAGCCAGATGCAGCGGATGGGCGGGCTTGGCGCCCTTGCCAACATGCTGCCGGGGATGAAGGGGCTCAAGGGTCCCGCCAATATCGACGAGAAGGCGCTGACGCGGCTGGAGGCCATGATGAGCTCGATGACCGCCAAGGAGCGGCAGCGCCCCGAGCTCATCAATGCAAAGCGCAAGATCCGCATCGCCAAGGGAAGCGGGACCACCGTCCAGGAGGTCAACAAGCTACTGAAGATGCATCTCGAAATGTCCAACGCGATGAAGCGGCTGAAGAAGCTCGGCGGCTTCGGCAAGCTCGCGGCGATGTTC
>CAZQLI010000031.1:0-13446 GCA_964594145.1 uncultured Sphingomonas sp.
GATGGTCCGCGAGGCCGAGCAGTTCGCCGAAGAGGACAAGAAGCGCCGCGCCGGCGCCGAGGCGAAGAACCAGGCCGAGAGCCTCATCCATTCGACCGAGCAGCAGCTCAAGGAGCATGGCGACAAGGTCGACGGCTCGCTCAAGGGCGAGATCGAGACGGCCGTTGCCGAGGCCCGGACCGCTGTCGAAGGCGGTGATGCCGAGGCGATGAAGTCGAAGACCGAGGCGCTTGCCCAGGCGGCGATGAAGCTTGGCCAGGCGATCTACGAGAAGACCCAGGCCGCGGGCGCCGATGCGACTGCCCAGGCTGCCGAAGCCGAGGCCGCCCCGGCCGAGGAAGAGGTGGTCGACGCCGAGTTCTCGGAAGTCGACGAAGACAAGAAGGCCTGAGGCATGGGAGCGGCGCCGGCATCTTCTAGGCTGGCGCCGCTCAGCATGGGTGGGGACTGATGGCCACGGATTATTATGAACTGCTCGGCGTCCCGAAGGGAGCCGATGACCAGACCATCAAGGCCGCCTATCGGCGGATGGCGAAGGAGTACCATCCCGACCGCAAGGGCGGCTGCAAGGAACATGAGGCCAAGTTCAAGGCGATCAACGAGGCCTACGACGTCTTGAAGGACCCGCAGAAGCGGGCTGCCTACGACCGCTTCGGCCATGCCGCTTTCCAGAACGGGATGAACGGGCACGGGCCATTTGGTGCAGGCGGCGGCGGGTTCGAGGGCTTTTCCGACATATTTTCCTCGATCTTCGGCGAGTTCATGGACCCGCGCGCCCAGCGCGCAGCCGCGGCTCGCGGGGCGGACCTTCGCTACGACCTGGAGCTGACGCTCGAGGAAGCGTTCTCGGGGGTTGAAAAGACCATCTCCATCCAGGCGCTTGCAGCCTGCAATTCATGCTCGGCGACGGGCTCGCGTGGCGAGACCGCGGCGCAGAGCTGCCCGACCTGTCACGGCGCCGGCAAGGTACGGGCCCAGCAGGGCTTCTTCGTGGTGGAGCGGACCTGTCCGGGTTGCATGGGATCGGGCCAGACGATCGCCGATCCCTGTCCGGCCTGTGGCGGCGAGGGCCGGGTGCTCAGGAACCGCAAGCTCAACGTCAATATCCCCGCGGGCGTGGACGAGGGCACAAGGATCCGCGTTGGTGGGGAAGGGGAAGCGGGCGTGCGTGGCGCTCCCGCCGGCGACCTTTACCTTTTCGTCCACATGAAGCGGCATGGCATCTTCCAACGGGAGGGGACGACCCTCGTCGCCGAGGCGCCGATCAGCTTTACGACGGCGGCCCTGGGCGGGTGCATCGTCATGCCCGGAATCGACGGCGAGCGGATCGAGCTCAAGATCCCGGCCGGCATCCAGTCCGGCGAGACGCTGCGCCACCGCGGCGCGGGCATGAGCGTTCTCAACGGCCGTGGCCGCGGCGACCTCATGGCGCGGATCCTGGTCGAGACCCCGACCAAGCTAAGCAAGGAGCAGCGCGCCATCCTCGAGCAGTTCCGCGAGACCGAGACCGGCGATGAATGCCCCAATGCCAAGGGATTCTTCCGGCGGATCAAGGACGCGCTCGGCGGCTAGGGTTTCCAGCCAAGTCGCGCCATCCGGGCGACCAGCCGCTCGGCGAACAGGTGAATGACCGACCGCCTCTCGGCGCTGCAGCGCCGGGGACTGCCGTGGAAGGCACGAAGCAGCGCCACCTGCTCCCCGTCGATCTTTAACGGAAGGACCAGCGTAGCGGCGATGTCGGCCTGCCGCAGTTGCTCGAGCGTCGCCTCGTCGGGCGCGAGGTGGGCCGCATGGGCCAACAGGGCGATGGACTCGTCTCCGACGATCGGTACGGGCTCGGCATCGCGGTCCGCGATGATGCGGGCCCTGGTGGTTGGGTCGAGGCGCAGCGCCGGTGGCTCGCCCCGGTTGGTTGCAACCACCGTGCCGTTTCCATCGCAGAGCGTTACTCGCTCGAACCCCGACAGGGCTCCGACCTGCAGCATCGCCTGGGCGGCCAGCGAGAGAGGATCGGAACCGGACAGGCGATCGCTCATCGAGCGAACCATGCCAATGCCGTCGGGAAGCCGCGGCTCGATCGAAAGCTCTGCCTCGACCAGGTAGAAATCCTGCTCGCTTGCGGCGCGGACATCGAGCGTCACGTCGCCCCACTCCACGCCGAAATCCTGAACCTCGCTCTCGTCCTTCGCCAGCCATGACATGCGGTTTCGAAGCGAGTGAATTGCCTTGCTGCCAATAAGGTCGGCGAGCGGCTGGCCAACGACCGAGGCCGCACGGAAATCCCCTAGCATGCCGACATTCGCGCTGGCGGCCTCGACCCGCCAGTCGGCGCTCACCAGCATCAGCAGCGCGCAGGGCTGGATTGCTGCCATCTACGCCCCGAAAACCCGTTCGAATATCGCGTCGACATTCTTCAGGTGATAGCCAAGGTCGAACAGCTCCTCGAGCTCGGCAATGCCGATCCTCTGGCTGACTTCCGGGTCGGCCTTGAGAAGCTCGAGAAGCGAGAGCTTCCCGTCCGATTCCCATACCTTCATCGCGTTGCGCTGGACGAGCGCATAGCTTTCCTCGCGGCTGAGGCCGGCCTGGGTCAGCGCCAGCAGCACGCGCTGCGAATGGACGAGGCCGCCCATCCGGTCGAGGTTCTTCTGCATCCGCTCGGGATAGACAAGCAGCTTGTCGACCACTCCGGTAAGGCGGGCGAGCGCGAAATCGAGGGTAATGCAGGCGTCCGGCCCGATGAAACGCTCGACGGACGAGTGGGAAATATCGCGCTCGTGCCATAGCGCGACATTTTCCATCGCCGGGATGCTCGCCGAGCGAACCATCCGGGCAAGGCCGGTGAGGTTCTCGGTGAGGACGGGGTTGCGCTTGTGCGGCATCGCCGAGCTGCCCTTCTGGCCGGGCGAGAAATATTCCTCGGCCTCGAGCACCTCCGTGCGCTGGAGATGGCGGATCTCGACCGCGAGACGCTCGACCGAGGAGGCGATGACGCCAAGCGTCGCGAAGAACATGGCGTGGCGGTCGCGCGGGATTACCTGGGTCGAAATCGGTTCGGGCTTGAGGCCAAGTTCGCCTGCGACATGTTCCTCGACCCTTGGATCGATGTTGGCGAAGGTCCCGACCGCGCCGGAGATGGCGCAGGTGGCGACCTCATCCCGCGCCGCCTTCAGCCGGTCGCGGTTGCGGGCGAACTCGGCATAGGCCTGGGCGAGCTTCAGCCCGAACGTGACGGGCTCGGCGTGGATGCCATGGCTGCGGCCAATGGTCGGCGTCAGCTTGTGCTCGTTTGCCCGGCGCTTCAGCACCTCGAGCAGCGCTTCCAGCTGCTCCAGCAGCAGGTCGGCCGACTGCATCAGCTGGACCGCGAGGCTGGTGTCGAGGACGTCGCTGCTGGTCATCCCCTGGTGAAGCCAGCGCCGCTCCGGGCCGAGCTTTTCGCCGGCCCAGGTGAGAAATGCGATCACGTCATGCTTGGTCACCGCCTCGATCGCGTCGATCGCCTCGACATCGATCTCGCCGAGAATGCCGTCGTCATAGGCCTTGCGGATCGTTGCAGCATCGTCTGCCGGGATCATGCCGATTTTGCCCATTGCCTCGGCGGCGAACACCTCGATTGCCCACCAGATGCGGTAGCGGTTTTCCGCAGACCAGATGGCGGTCATGGCGGGTCGGGAATAGCGGGGGACCATTCGCTGCTTTCAACTTTCTCGAACTGGGTTGCCGGCGCGCCTAGCAAGGGTGCGCCAGCGGGGCAATCAATTGAGGCGAACGGACAACTGGCACATGCCTCGATTCACCGTCCCGCCCGGGGTCAATAAACTCGCCCGCGCCGCAGCCGATGCACTCCCCGGCGCAACCCGCCCGGAAATGAGATGCGACCGAGCGGAGCCGAACCTAGGCAAGGCGCGTTTTCCATGCGAGGTCGCATCGGTGCGGCAACGGAACGATCACCATTGGGAGTTGTTTGAGGCCTGAATGAGTCCCGGTAATGATGATCGGCCCATCGAGCGAGTGGAGCGCGCACTCGAGCAGGCCCACCTCGTCGAGCATGTATATGTGCGTGATCGATCGGGCTGGCACCTGGTCTGGCGGTTCACGCGCGTCGGGCTCCTCATCCTCCTCGTCGCCCTTGTCGCTGCCGCGGTCATCCTCTGGATCTGGCGCAAGCCAATTGCCGACGACTTCATCCGCGACGAGCTCGAACGGCGCGGCGTGCACGCCACCTATTCTCTCGACCGCGTTGGCTTTAGGACACAGGAGGTAAGCAACCTCTCTATCGGTGACCCCGCAAACCCCGACCTGACGGTCGAGCGCGCAACGATCCAGCTCAGGGTCCGCTGGAACGGCAGCGTCGAGGTCTACCGGGTTGTCGGCCGCGGCGTGAGGCTCAAGGGCCGGATGCTCCGGGACGGCCGGGTCAGCTGGGGACAAATCGACAAGCTTTTGCCCCCGCCCAGCGGACGGCCCTTCCGTCTCCCCGACCTGACCGTGGACCTTGCCGACACGACCGTGGCGCTCGCAACGCCCTTTGGCCGGATGGGCTTCGCCGTGGTTGGCCGGGGCAATCTCTCGGGCGGCTTTGCTGGCAAGCTCGCCGCTTCGTCGCTGGGCCTTGACCTTGGAACCTGCAGGGTCGAGCGTTTCCGGGCGCTGGTCGACATCGGGGTAAGCGGTCGCCGCCCGAACGTTCGCGGGCCAATCAGGGCCAACGCGCTTTCCTGCCCGGCCAGCAATCTCAGCGTAGTCGAGCCCAACATGGCGATCCAGGCCAGTTTCGCGGAAGGGTTCGACCGGTTCGATGGCAACGGCAAGCTCACGACCGTCTCCTTCCAGGCAGGCGAGAACGGCCTGGCCAATGTCGTTAGCAACCTCAGCTTTCGTGGAACGCCGCAACGCGCCCTCGGGAGGATCGACCTAGCGGCCCAGCGGGCAAGGCTCGCCGACATCTTCGCGGACCGCACGCGGTTTGACGGCCGCTACCGGATTGATACCGCCCGGGGGACCCTCGACGTCGTTGGCGACTATGGCGCGACCTCGGTCGCCCTGGCGCCTTCCATCATGTCGCCGGTCGCCGGATTCGTCCGTTCGGTCGAGAGCACCCCGATTGCGCCGATCGCGGCGGCCATCGGCAGTGCGGTGCGGCGGGCCGGCAGCAATTTCAACGTCAGCGGATCGCTGAGACTGGTCAACCGCCCGGGAGACGGCGGCGTGCGGATAGAAACCGCCGAGGTGCGCGCGCCCGGTGGCGCGCGGGTCGACGTCGCCGGCGGAGATGGCATCACTTATTACTGGCCGTCGGGCCGGGTCCGGGTCGATGGCAATATCGCCATGGCCGGTGGCGGCCTTCCGACCGCCAAAATCGCGATCGACCAGCCGCGGAGCGGCGGACCGATGAGCGGCCTTGCCACCATCGCCCCCTATCGCGTCGGCAATACGAGGCTTGCACTCGACCCGGTTCGCTTCGCTGCCCTGCGCGACGGCTCGACCCAGGTCCAGTCCGCGGCATTGCTGGACGGACCGGTCCCGGGAGGCTTCGTGCGCGGGCTGCGGGTACCGATCGACGCCGTCTTCGGCGGGCCACGCGGATTTGCATTTGGACGACGCTGCCTAGAGGCCCGCTTCGCGGACTTTCGCATGGGAAGCCTCGATCTCGACCCGGCCCGCCTTCCGGTCTGCCCGATCGGGCCGGCCATTGCCTACCAGGGAAGGGGCGGGAGCCTTCAGCTCGGCGCCACGATCAGCCGGCCGAGACTGTCGGGCCGGATCGGCAATTCGCCGCTCAGCCTGGCGGCGGCCTCGGCAAGGCTGCTGGCGGAGCGGTTCCAGCTCGCCAAGCTCGCGGCCCGCATCGGGCAGCCGGGTTCGCCGACGCTGATCAATGCCGAGACCATGGAAGGCAGCTATTCGGGAAGCGGAACCTTCGGCGGCGGCTCGGTCATCATCGGCAATGTCCCGCTCGCGCTGAGCGAGGCTGACGGCCAATGGTCGATGGGTGATGCCGGGGTCCAGGTCAAAGGAGGGCTGCTACTCTCGTCGCGGACGGACCCGCCGGCCTTCTATCCATTGCGAAGCGACGATGTTGATTTTCGCCTTCGCGACAATCGCATCACGACCACCGGGACCCTCGTCCACCCGGCGAGCGGGACCAAGATCGCGGACGTCAGCATCAGGCACCAACTCTCGTCGGGGGACGGCAACGCCGTCCTCGACGTTCCAGCCATCAGGTTCGGCGAGAATCTCCAGCCGGAAGAGCTGACGCGACTTACCGAGGGCGTCATTGCCCTCGTCAACGGCGGCATTGCCGGCCAGGGCAGGATCAACTGGACCGGCGAGGGAGAAGTCACCTCGACCGGTGAGTTCAATATCCAGGACATGGACCTCGCGGCGACCTTCGGCCCGGTGACCGGCATGAACGGGACGGTTCGGTTCACCGACCTGCTCGGGCTCGAAACTGCGCCCGGCCAGCTGCTCACGCTCGAGAGCGTCAACCCCGGCATCCTCGTCGAGAATGGCGTGCTGCGCTACCAGCTGCTCCCCGACAGCCTGGTAAAGATCGAGCGCGGCGAATGGCCGTTCATGGGCGGGCGGCTGATCCTTAGGGAAACCATTCTCAACTTCGGCCGGCCAAGTCCGAAGCGGCTGACGTTCGAGGTCGTCGGGCTCGACGCGCGGATCTTCGTTGAATCCATGGGATTTGCCGAGCTTTCGGCAAGCGGCGTGTTCGATGGCGTGCTGCCGATGATCTTCGATGAACAGGGCGGCAGGATCGTCGGCGGCCGGCTGGACAGCCGGCCGGGCGGCGGTACGCTGGCCTACAACGGCGTCGTCAATCGCGCCAATCTCGGGATGATCGGAGGCTTTGCCTTCGATGCCCTGCGGGATCTTCGCTATCGCTCGATGATCATCCGGCTCGATGGCTATCTCGACGGGGAGTTCGCGACCCGCCTGACCATCGAGGGTGTCGGCCTTGGCAATACCAGTACCCAGCAGCTGCTCCGGGCCATCAACCGCATCCCGTTCAAGTTCAACGTGACGATCAAGGGGCCATTCCGAGCGCTGATCGCCACCGCCAAGAGCTTCAGCGATCCCACCCAGGTCATCGAGCCGGCGCTGCCACGCCCGCTCGACGAAATCCCGGGCATCGTCATCGAGACGAAGCGAAGGGAGGAAAGCCAGGAGCAGAGCCAGACCCCGGTGGACGAGGAAATCACCACCCAGCCGATCAGCCAACCATGAGGACCGTGCCATGAACGCCAGAAGAATATTGCAAGCAGCCGGCGGCACCGCCGTGATGCTGCCGCTCCTGGGCTGCATCTCCGTGTCGCCGCCCGACAAGCCGATCGAGATCAATCTCAACGTCACCATCCAGCAGGAGGTGCTGGTGAGGCTGCAGCGCGACGTGGAGCAGCTCATCGAGGAGAACCCGGAGGCATTCCCACAGCAGCAGAGGCAGCAGTGAAGAAGATATTGCTCGCACTTGTCTCGCTGGCGGCCGTCTCGATCGCGGGTTCCGCCGCGGCGCAGGACCCGGCGGCGATCCTCGAGGGGCGGCGCGCAGGCCTGATCGGCGAGCGCTATGACGGCTATCTCGGGGTTGTCAGCCCCAGCATCTCGGCCGAGCTCCGCCGGCAGGTCGGGGCGGTGAACATCCGCCGGCGCACCCTCTATTCCAACCTTGCGGCAAGACGGGGCGTCAGCCCGTCGGAAGTAGGGATCACGGCCGCCTGCAGCCTGCTCCGCCGAATCAACGTCGGGGAATATTATCTGCCAGGCGAGGGCGGTTGGCGGCGGGTCGAGCCCGGCCGGTCACCGGTTCCAAGCTATTGCGTCTGAGGAAGCTCGAACCCGCCCCGATATTCCTCGCGAAGCCCGGCCAGCAGCTCGGGCGTCACTCCCAGCTCAATTTCATAGCTACCCTCGGCCCATGGCCCCGCGACATAGGGCGAGGCGATGAGGAGCAGCTTTTCGAAGCGGCGGTTTCCATCGCCGTCGGCCGGGATCACCGCGATGTCCCCCAGCGCCGGACAGTCGTCGAAAATGCCCCCTTCGCCAGCCGGCTGGCCCCGTTTTTCCTCGCGGGCAATGTTGAGCGCGTCGCACCATCGCTGCGTCAGCAGTCGATCCATATTGTCCGCCGCGGCGAAGAGTTCAGCCGGTCCGATCTCCTGGCCGGTCGCCCGGTCCCACAGGATGGTCCCGACGTTGAATGCGCCGTGCGCGCCGCCGGTGAAGGATGAGCGCTCGGTCACCAGGCTGAGCAGCCGGTCGGACTGGCCCGCCGTCCGGTGATCGATTGACGCCATGTGGCCGTGAAACTCGATGCCTTCCCGTTCGCGAAAACGGCGGTCTTTCTCGGCCCCGGCCTCCAGCTCCCGCTTCAGCTTGTCCATCTCGGCCCGAAAGCGCTCGACCAGCCCCGGCACCGCCGCGGCTTCGGCGGACCAGCCATAGCGAAACTCGATAAGCGGGCTTTTCTCTTCCGCGACGAAGGGCTTGAAAGGCGCGGCCCGGGGTGGCGGCGCTGCCGCTGCATCATTGCCCGGGCTCGGGGCCTCGCCACAAGCCGCAAGCAGGAGGACGACCATGGAAATCGCTTTCATCGGGTAGCGTCAATGCCATGGCCCGGCGAGGCCGCCAAGCGGGACGGAGACTCGGTTGACTATTGTCATGCCCCTTCATAAAGGGGCCGCGCCTTGGCGGGCTCGTTGGCCGCCATGTTCCTTGCCTTTTGCGCCCGCTTCATGAAGCGGTGGCGCTCAGCCGAAGGAGACGGGACATGATGGAAGACGAGACCGGGCAGGAACCGAAGTCTCCGCAGGATGCACGGCTCGATTCGCTCGAAGAGCGACTCCACCGCGCGCAGGTCCGGGAGACGGAGCGGACCGGCCAGGCGCGGCGGACCGATGCCAATGAGCAGCTCGGCCAGCGCGTCCTGTCCTACCTGCTCGGGGGACTGCTGGGCGGGACCCTATTGGGCTGGCTGGCAGACGGCTGGTTCGGGACGGGTCACACGCTGCTGATCGTCGGCATGGTCCTCGGGATCGTGGGCGCGTTCTGGAGCATCTGGAAGATTTCTAACCGGCGTTCCTGACGGATCGCCTGAAACTGGACTAGAAGGACAACAGCGTGGCAGCCGAAAGCGGCAACGTCGATCCGATGCACCAATTCCTGGTCGAGCCCCTGTTCGGGCACAGCTGGGAAATTGCCGGCCATTCGATCGCTTTCACCAACAGCGCAGCCTGGATGGCCGCCACCCTCATTGCCCTCTGGGTCTTCATGATGGGCGGCATGAAGCGGGATCTCGTCCCCGGCCGCTGGCAGATGGCGGTGGAAGGCTTCACCGGCTTCGTCACCGACATGATGGACACGAGCATCGGGCCCAAGGGGCGCCGGTTCGTTCCCTACGTCTTCTCGCTGTTCATGTTCATCCTGTTCGCCAACCTCCTCGGAATGCTTCCGACGGCATTGTTCGGCGTCCATGCGTTCACCGTGACGAGCCACCTTACCGTGACCGGAGTCCTCGCGATCCTGAGCTTCGCGATCGTGCTGGTCGTCGGCTTCGCGAAGCATGGCCTCCACTTCTTCTCGCTGTTCGTCCCGCACGGCACGCCGACGGTCATGATCCCGCTGATCTTCGCGGTGGAGCTGCTGAGCTTCCTCATCCGTCCGTTCAGCCTTGGACTGCGACTGTTCGTGGCGATGACGGCCGGGCACGTGCTGCTGAAGGTGCTCGCGGGCTTCGTCATCAGCGGCACCAACTCGGGTGACCTGCTGATCGGCCCGATCGTGGTTCTTCCAAGCTTTGCACTGATGATCGGCATCAGCGTCCTCGAACTGCTGGTTGCCGCGATCCAGGCCTATGTCTTCGCCCTGCTCACATCGCTTTACCTCAACGATGCGATCAATCTCCACTAAGCTTTTATTCCTAAGGAGTTAATCATGGACCCTCAATCGGCTGCTCTCATCGGTGCAGGTCTCGCCGCAGTTGGCGCTGGCATGGCCGCCATCGGCGTCGGCAATGTTTTCGGCTCGTTCCTCGAGAGCGCGCTTCGCAACCCGGCGGCCGCTGACGGCCAGCAGGGCCGCCTGTTCATCGGCTTCGCCGCCGCCGAACTTCTCGGCCTGCTCTCGTTCCTCATCGCCATCCTGCTTTACCTCAAGGCTTAAGGTCGGGATTCGAAAGGTCGGCCAATGCCTCAATTCGACCAGATCAGCGAAATCTTCGCGTCACAGCTGTTCTGGCTGCTGATCTTCTTCGGGACGATCCTCGTCGTCATCGGATACGGCATGCTGCCCAAGATCCAGGCGACGGTCGACCAACGTGACTCGAAGATCGCCGCCGACCTCAAGGCCGCCGAGGGCGCCCGCGAGGCAGCCGATCGGCTCGAGGAAGCCTATCGGGAAGGGATCGACAAGGGTCGGGCAGAGGCGGCGAAGCTCGCCGCCGATGCCAAGGCCGAGGCTGCAAAGTCGACCGAGGCGGCCGTCGCCAAGGCCGACAAGGCGATTTCCGCCAAGATCGACAAGGCAAGCGCCAAGATCGCCGAGGCCCGTGCGGCAGCACTGGCCGAAATCGAGACCGTCGCCGCCGACGCGGCTTCGCAGATGGTGAGCCGCGTCGCCGGCCTCAGCATCGATGAGAGGGCAGCCCGGGGAGCGGTTGCCAAGGAACTGGCCAATGGCTGAACCGACCGTTTCGCACGTCCCCGCGGGGGAAGTTCACGCCGAGCCGACGATCGGCGGCGTGGTCGACGCGACCGTGATCGTCGCCCTGGCGATGGCGGTGGTGATCGTCCTGCTGATCTGGAAGAAGGTGCCGGGCGCGATCGGACGGAGCCTCGACAAGAAGATCGCCGCGATCCGCGAGCAGCTCGCCGAGGCGGAGGCCCTGCGCCGGGACGCCGAGGCGCTGAAGGCCGAGTATGAGGCCAAGGCTGCAGCGGCCGACCACGAGGCAGCAGCGATGGTCGAGCGGGCGCGCCACGAGGCCGAGGCGATCGTCGACAAGGCGTCCAGGGACGCGGCCGCGCTGGTCGAGCGCCGCCAGGCCATGGCCGAGGCAAAGATCGCGGCGGAAGAACGTGCCGCAATCGACGAGCTGCGTGCCACTGCTGCCCGGGCGGCGACTGCGGCGGCAGCCAAGCTCATCGCCGAGCGCAACGACGTCGCGACGGACAAGAAGCTCGTCGACGAGGCGATTAACTCGCTGTCACGCTAGCGGTCGCCCCGGCCGGCGGCCAGGGCCGGCCAGCCCTACTGCTGGTGCTGCCCGCCGGGAGCGCTGACGCCTTCGAGCGCCTGCTCGGCGCTCTCGCCCCGGGTTTCGCGGGCGAGATCTCCAAGGCTGACAATGCCGATGAGCTTTTCCTCGGCATCGACTACCGGCAGGCGCCGTACCTGCTCATCGCTCATGCGCCTTGCAATCTCGTCGACGTCGTCGTCGGCCCGGGCGCAGACGATGTTCTTGCTCATCAGCTCCCTCACCGGCGTCGCCGGGTCACGGCCTTCGGCCACGCCCCTGACGGCGATGTCACGGTCGGTGATCATGCCGATCACCCGCTCACCTTCGCATACCGGGATTGAGCCGGCATCTGCCCTGAGCATGAAGCTCGCGGCCTCGCGAGCCGTCTGGTCGGCGCTGACGGTTTCAAGCTCGGTGGTCATTACCTCGCTGACTTTCATGGTGGCCCTCCATTAATGATCCCTCTGTCCGGCAAACGAACCGGGGGGAGGCACCGTTCCGGACCTCAGGGAACATTCTCCGTCAGAAGGTCATAGGTCGCGACCAGTTCATCATCCTGGTTGAAGATCTCGACTGCCCAGCGAACGACGCCGGTTTCCTCGCTCTTGAGGCTCTTTGACCTGACGGTGAGCTCGACCCTCATCGAATCGCCCGGGTAGAGGGGAGTAAGGAAGCGAAGATTCTCAAGTCCGGTATTGGCGAGCACCGGGCCCGGGTCGGGATCGACGAACAGTCCCGCGGCAAAGCTCAGGATGAGGTAGCCGTGGGCGACGCGACCCTCGAAAATCGGGGAGGCCTTGGCTGCCTCCTCGTCCATGTGGGCGTAGAATGTGTCGCCGGTGAAATTGGCGAAATGCTCGATATCCTCGAGCGTCACGGTCCGCGAGGCGGTTTTCAGCGTGTCGCCCAGCTCGAGCTCCGACATCCGCCGGCGGAACGGGTGGACGTCGACCTCCTTCTTGGGAGCTCCCGGGATATATTGCTCGCTGATCGCCGCGATCATCGCCGGCGTCGACTGGATCGCGGTCCGTTGCATGTAATGCTTGACGCCGCGAACGCCGCCCATCTCCTCGCTGCCCCCGGCGCGTCCTGGTCCGCCGTGGACCAGGACCGGGAGCGGCGAACCATGGCCGGTGCTCTCCGCGGCATTGTCGCGATTGAGCACCAGCATCCGGCCGTGATAGGCGGCCGAGCCCTGGATGAACTCGCGCGCGGCGTCCTCAGAGCGGGTGAACAGGGACAATGCGAGGCTTCCCATTCCCCGGTTGGCGAGGGAAATGGCGTCGGCGAGGTCCTTATAGGGCATCACCGTCGACACCGGGCCGAACGCCTCGACGTCGTGGACGGCAGGATTGGACCAGGGCTCGTCGCTCCTCAAGAGGACCGGCTGCATGAATGCGCCGCCCGCGGGCCCGGGCGCCGCGTCGGGGTCGCCGGCAACGATCCTTGCCCCGCCGGCCGTGAGCCTTGCGATCTGGCCTCGGACATCCTCGCGCTGCCCGAGCGAGACCAGCGCTCCCATCCGGCTTTCCTTGTCGCGCGGGTCGCCGATGCTCACCCTTGCCAGCCGGTCGCGGATCGCCGCTTCCACGGCATCGAGATGCGCGGACGGGGCCATCGCCCGCCGGATCGCGGTGCACTTCTGGCCGGCCTTCACTGTCATCTCGTTGACGACTTCCTTGACGAACAGGTCGAACTCGGCCGTGCCGGGGCCCGCGTCGGGCCCGAGGAGCGAGGCATTGAGGCTGTCCTGTTCGGCGACGAACCGGACACTTTCCCGCTGCACGACCGGGTGGGTTCGAAGCTTGAGCGCGGTCGAGGCCGACCCGGTGAAACTCACCACGTCCTGCCCGCCAAGATGGTCGAACAGGTCGCCGACACCACCGACGATGAGTTGCACCGCGCCGGCCGGGAGGAGACCGCTTTCCACCATGACCCGGAAGGCGGCTTCGCACAGATAGGCCGTCGCGCTCGCCGGCTTGATGATCGCCGGCACCCCGGCAAGCAGCGTCGGGGCAAGCTTTTCCAGCATTCCCCAGACCGGGAAGTTGAAGGCGTTGATATGCACCGCCGCCCCCTGGAGCGGGACATGGATGTGCTGGCCGACGAAGCTTCCGCTCTTCGACAGCGGCTCGAGCTGGCCGTCGAGCAGGACATGGGCATCGGGAAGCTCGCGGCGCCCCTTGGAGGAAAAGCTGAAC
>CAZQLI010000032.1:0-13002 GCA_964594145.1 uncultured Sphingomonas sp.
GCGCGATACCGGCCGGAAGCAGTCATTCGCGGACTGGGTGCCGTCGCCGAAATCCTCGATCTGCTGAAGGACCGGGTCGGGCCTTCGACTGGCGTAGACGTCGCCTGGCAGAAACAGGACGGGGAGGCGGTTGACATGGGCCAGCGCAGCCGCGGTGACCATGTTGGTAGCGCCAGGCCCGATCGACGACGTGCATATCATTGCCCGGCGGCGGCGCATTTGCTTGGCGTATGCGATCGCGGCATGCGCCATCGCCTGTTCGTTATGGGCACGGTAGGTCGGTATCAGGCCCGGCGCCGCCGCGAGCGCCTGCCCGAGGCCGGCGACATTGCCGTGGCCGAAGATCGCCCAGGCCCCGGCAAAATAGGGAAGTACCTGACCGTCCAGGTCGATATACTGGTTCGCGAGATAGCGAATGCAGGCCTGGGCGGATGTCAGCTTGACGGTCTTCATGCCGTTACCTCGCTTGCAGCGCGAGCGCCGCGCCACGCTTCTGCGAGGGCGGAGAATCTCGACGCCATGGCGTCCACCGCCTGCTTGTCGTCAATCCGGTCTGCCAGCCAGTCACCAGCCACGTCGTGGAAAATGGAACGCCCGACCGCGAATCCCTTGATCTGCCGGAAAGGCGCTGCTGCCTTAAAGGATGCGATGAGGTCTGGGATCGGTGCAGACAGGCCAAGCATGACGATCCCGCGGCACCATGGGTCGCGTTCTTCGATCACGCGAACGATGTGCGACCACGCAGCCGGGTCGCTGCTCGGTTCAAGCTTCCACCACTCCGGCCGGATACCCAGATCGTAAATCTGCTCGAGCGCGCGCGCTACCGTCCGTTCGTCGACCTCAAGGTTGGGCGGGGAAATTATTTCAAGCAACAGTTCGTGGCCCGTGTGGCGGCAGGCGGAGAAGAGGCGCTTGAGCTGGCGTTGCTGGCGCTCTTTCAACTCGGCCGGGTCGTCGGGATGATAGGTCGCGAGGCATTTCACCACATGCCTTGTCGGCCAGCCCGCAAGCTCGAGGCCGACATCATCATGTCCCTGGAATTCCAGCGGACGCGATTTTGGTATCTCGATCGGACGTCCAATCCAGTAGGGCCGGTCGGAGAGGGCCGCGAGTATGTCGAAGCCGAACCGGTCGTCGATCAGCATGCCGAAGCGCCGGTCAAGTCCGGCCACCTGGTCAAGCGCCTCGAAGGCAAGTGTCTTGAAGGCGCGGATCCGTTCTTCAGAGCAGTCGAGCTCCCGGACCAGGTCGTCAAACTGGCTACGGTGGTCGATCGCCAAGACGGCGAGCTCGTCATACTGTTCACTGCGCGTAGTCGCCCAATGCAGCTGCTCGAGCTCGCGGTCGCTGCGCAATCGAAACGGAAGATCGGTCCGCCCCATGAAGCTGTCCAGTTCTTCACGGGACGGCATCGCCGGGGCGCACCCGTGCCGTGAAACGACAATGGCGCCGCAGGCATTCGCGATCTGGCAGCTCTTCGCGATGCTCTCTCCACGCAGCCAGGCTGAGAGGAAGCCGGCCATGAAGGCATCTCCGGCTCCGAGGACGTTGAAAACCTCGACGGGATAGCCCGGAACATGTTCGCCTTCATCGATCCGCTCGGGAATTTCGCCGGAGAAGGCAACACAGCCCTTGTCACCAAGCTTGCAAACGATGACAGCCGGGCTGGCAGAGCGAACGACCCGGATGGCCTCGATCGTCTCGTCGCGGCCACCGAGGATCCGCATTTCCTCTTCGGTCCCGACTATGAGATCGCAGAAGGGAAGGATGAACTGCAGGCGGCCGGTAACTGCTTCCGACGCGACATAGCGGTTTTCGCCCTGGTCGCGGGCGGCAAGTCCCCACAGAACAGGGCGGTAATCAATGTCAAAAACGACCTTGGCGTCCGATTTACGGGCGATTTCAATTGCGTTGATGCAGGCGCGAAACACGCCAGGAGTCGATAGATGTGTGCCGTTCACCAGCACTGCTCTTGCCGAGCCGATCATTTCTTCGTCGACATCGTCCGTACCGAGCGCCATGTCGGCACAGTTTTCCCGGTAGAAGATGAGCGGGAAATTGACCCGGTCCCGAACGCCGAGGATCACCAGCGCCGTCAGGCGGTCGGAGTCAATGCCGACCGCTCTCGTGTCGACACCCTCGCGCTGCAATTGCTCGATGATAAAGCGGCCCATGTGGTCATCGCCGACCCGAGTCACGATCGCGCTTTTCAAACCGAGCCTTGCGAGCCCGACGGCCGTGTTGGTTGGGCTGCCACCGACATATTTGGCGAAGCTGAACATGTCTTCGAGCCGCCCCCCGGCCTGCTGGCCGTAAAGGTCGACGCTCGATCGGCCAATCGCCACCAGGTCCAGTGATTTCGTCAATGGCCTGCCTCGAAACACCCCCGATTTTCCACATTGAAATGCCTATTCCAATGAAGAATTTTTCGCAACGTACATTTCACTTGGGGTTCGTTGCCCGCTCGGCGTCGAACGCGAAGCCAATCGCAACCGCCTGCGCGAGGCACATGGAAGCCGCCAGCGACCGGAAGCTGCGCACCTCGGAGTCATGAACCTGGAGAGCTACGTCAGCGGGCTTGGCAATTGGACTGACCCGGCTGTCGCTGATCGACAATATCTTGGCGCCGTTCCTGGCAGCGATTTCCGTGAGGTCGACCGTCTCGGGCGCATAGGGATGGAAGCTAACCGCAATCAAAAGATCGTTGCGGCCGATCGTGTTGGCCTGTGATCGCGCAAGCCCGCCGACCCCATCGATAAACTGGACATGTTTCCCAAGCTGCTGGAGCGAATAGGCAAGATAGGCGGCGATCGGAAACGCACGACGGAACCCGACGATGTGGAGCACCTCGGCGTGGGCGATCAGATCCACCGCCTGGCGCATATCCTGCTCGCTCACTGTCTCTCGCAGGTTCTGGAGCGCGAGAATATTGCCTTCGACGAACTCGGAAAGTAGCCCTTCCCCGGCCGGCGTTTTACTGACGGACTCGCTGAACCGCCGAACCCGCTCGCCATAGCCAATCGCGCTGTTCGCAGAGAGCAATCCGTCGCGAAACAGCCGCTGCATCTGGCTTGCGCCTGAAAATCCGAAGGCCTGTGCAAAGCGTACGATGGCCGACGGCTGCACGTTGCAGCGCCTGGCGATCACCGCGAGCGTTTCCAGCGCCAACTCGTTGGGCTCGTCGAGCACATAGCGCGCGACCTGCTTCAGGCGCTTGCTGAGGCCGTCATATTCCTCCAGCAGCAGTGCCCGGAATTCCTCCGCCGTCGCCGGCGCCTCGCGGGTGGTGATCGCCATGTTCCTCCTGTTCTGGGCGCGTGGAATATTCATTCTTACACTGGAATGCAAAAGCCATTTACGGCAATTCCAAAACCTCTATTGAAGGAAGAATCATTCCATGGCGAGCAGGATCCGATGAAAGTCCATCAAGTCGCATTGGTCGGGGCAGGCCGCATGGGCAGCCTCCATGCGCTTAATGCGTCCGCGAGCCGCCGCTTCGAGCTGGCTGCCATCGCCGACCATGACAAGGAGCTGGCGGAAAGCCTTGCGGCGAAGGTCGGATCGAAGGTAGCGCGTTATGACGACATACTGGCGGACCCGGCGATCGATGCCGTCATCATTGCCAGTTCGACCAGCTCCCATCTTGAAAACGTCCAGCTGGCCGTTGGCGCTGGAAAATCCATATTCTGCGAGAAGCCGCTTTCGCTAGGCGCTGACGAGCTGTCAGCGGCCCTGCCCGCCATGGAAGCATCGTGCGCCGGCATTTTCATTGCCTTCAACCGGCGCTTTGATCCCCATCTGAAGGATTTGAAGAACCGGCTCGACCAGGGCGAAATCGGCAAGCTGGAGACGTTGCATATCATCAACCACGATCCCGCCGCCCCAAGGCTTGAATTCATTCCCCGCAGCGGCGGCCTGTTCAAGGACTTCACCATCCATGACTTCGACACGGCGAGTTGGCTCGTCGGGGATGAATTCGTCGAGATCCACGCAGCAGGTTCCTGCCTCGTCGACCCAGAGATTGCGGCCCTCGGCGATATCGATACGGCAAAGCTAGTGCTGAGAAGCAGGAACGGTGTGCTTTGCCTCATCAGCAACAGCCGTCGGACCGGCTATGGTTATGACCAGCGTGTCGAACTGTTCGGGTCAAAAGGCGCATTGCGGGCCGATAACTTCCCCTGCACGTCGGTATCCAGGCTCGACGAGGCGGGCAGCAGCAGCACCCGCTTCCCCTATTCGTTCGTCGAACGATATGCCGAGGCGTATCAGGCCGAGCTCGACCATTTCGCTGACATGCTGGACGGGAAGGTCAAGGCATCTACCGGACCGCGCGACAGCCTGCGAGCGCTGCGCCTCGCGGATGCCGCCGGGCGGTCTCTCGAGACAGGTCAACCGGTCAGCATTGGTGGGGAGTTCAGCCGTGCATGACATTGCAGTGATCGGCGCTGGCCGGATTGGCCGGATCCATGCCCAAAATGCGAAGGCCGACTCCCGCCTCGCACTGAAATATATCGTCGACGCTTTTGCTGAAGCCGCGCAGGATCTTGCGGCTGCGACAGGCGCAACTGCCTCGAGTCTCGATGAGGCCCTGGGCGACCCGTCGCTGTCCGGCGTGGTGATCGCGAGTTCGACGAATACGCACCTGGAGTTCAGCGCGAGGGCAATTGAAGCCGGCAAGGCCGTCTTCTGCGAAAAACCGCTAGATCTCGATGTCGGGAAAGCAAGAGCCGCCGAGGCCACACTTGGTGCAGCAGGCTCACGGTTCTTCATTGGGTTCAATCGGCGTTTCGACCCCAGTTTCCGCCGGCTCCACGAAAAACTCCAATCTGGCGAAATGGGGCAGCTCGAAACGCTCCACATCATCAGCCATGACCCGGCACCCCCGCCGATTGATTATGTCCGGGTCTCGGGCGGCATGTTCAAGGACATGACGATCCATGACTTTGACACCGCGCGCTGGCTGCTCGGAGAAAACCCCGTCGATGTGTACTCGGCAGCCGCCTCGATGATCGACCCGGCAATCGCGGAAGCCGGAGACGTCGATACGGCGAAGATAGTATTGAGGACCGCGAGCGGGAAAATCTGCATCATCAGCAATAGTCGCAGGAGCGGTTATGGCTACGACCAGCGGATCGAGGCATATTGCGCGAAGGGCCTGCTGCGGGCTGGAAACATGCTGAGCTCGACGGTCGAGGCATGGGGCGAAACGGGAGCAAGAAGCGAACCCCTCCAGAATTTCTTCCTCGACCGCTACGCGGAGGCCTACCGGGCGGAGATGGCCCATTTCGCGGACATATTGGACGGAAAAACGCCGTCGACGGGCTATTCCGACGGGATTGCAGCGCTTGCCATCGCCGAGGCAGCACAGGAAAGCCACCGGCAGTCCAGGGCCCAGCTCATCCGCTACTGACCTTTCAGCCTGGCGGAACGACTTGTTTCCGGGGGGCCGCCGCTCATCAGTTCCTGGAGCTCTTCCGCATCGATTTTGCCCCTCGACCGGCAGTCAAGCGTCTGGCCATGTCGGAGCACGGTAAACCGGTCCCCCACGCTTAGCGCATGACGCACATTATGTGTGATGAAAATGACGCCCAGGCCGCGCGAGCATATTTCGCCGATACATTCCATGACCATTGCCGTCTGGGTGACACCGAGAGCCGACGTGGGTTCGTCGAGAATGAGGACCCGGGCTCCGAAATAGACGGCCCTCGCGATCGCGATGCACTGCCGCTCGCCGCCGGACAGGGTCCCGACCGGCTGCTCCGCATCGCGAAGGCCGATCCCCATTTTCTTCATTTCCCGGACGGTCACATCCGACGCGAGCTTTCCGTCGAACAGCGCGAGCGGCCCCCACCGGCGGACGGGCTCGCGACCCAGGAAGAAATTTCGTGCGACCGACATCAAAGGAATCATCGCAAGGTCCTGGAACACGGTCGCAATACCGCAATCCAGAGCATCTCGCGGACTTTCAAAAGTCACGCGCCGGCCTTCGAAAAGCAGCTCACCCGAAGTTGGTTGATGGACGCCTGACAGTATCTTGATCAGGGTCGATTTGCCGGCGCCGTTGTCGCCGAGCAGGCAATGGACGTCTCCTGCTCTTACGTCGAGGGAGACCTCCGACAGCGCCACCACCGAGCCAAAGCTCTTGGTGACGCTGCGCGCGGAAAGCAGCGGCACCGCGTTCATGCCCGCTCCCCGGCGATCCGTCCTCGAACGAAATTGTTGAAAAGCACCGCAATGAGCAACATTGCTCCAAGAAAGACCTGGTACCAGTCCTGGTCGATCGGCGTATAGGTCAGGCCGATGACCACCATTCCAAAGATTATCGAGCCGAAGAACGCACCGACGACGGATCCAAAGCCGCCGGTTAGCAAACACCCGCCTATCACGGCAGCGATTATCGCCTCGAACTCCTTCTGAAAGCCTCGACGGGCATCGGTCGAGCCAGAATCGAGCACCGTGAGGATCGCGACCAGGGCGGCGCAGCACGCAGTGCTCATGAAGAGGATGGTCTTGACGTCGGCGACTGGCACCCCGGAATTGCGAGCTGCCTGCGCATCTCCCCCGGTGGCCAGGATCCAGTTTCCAAAACGCGTTCGGGCAAGCAGAAAAGCGCCCACTCCTGCAACGGCGACAAACCAGACCAGCTCAACCGGGACCCCGGGCACGGCAGGCTGGCCGCCCGGTGTGGTCGCGAGCCAGCCACTCGCCGCGAGCCTCGAGAATAGCCCTGTCATGGCGTCGCCCGAGAAAATCTCGAGTAGCCATCCCTCGGCAACGGATTCCCGGACACTGCGAAGCTGGGTCGATCCGTCCGTGGCCCACTTCAGGCCAACCAGTGCAAGGCCTCGCAAAATGAATAGCAGGGCCAGCGTGACGATGAATGACGGAAGCTTCGTGCCGATGACGACATGCGCGTTCAACGCCCCGATCGAGATCGCAAAGGCGAAGGTGAGCAGGATCGCCACCCACAGGGGCGCCTGCCACACCACCAGAATGGCGGCAAACACAAAGCCCGCGAAGGCGACCATCGAGCCGATCGAGAGGTCAAACTCCCCGGCAATCATCAACAGTGCCGCTCCCACCGCGAGGATTCCGAGATGCGCGGCTGGGCTCATGATATTCATGAAGCCGGCAGCGGTGAACATCGCCCGGTCGGCGGTAACGAGGAAGAACAGCGTAACCAGGACGAGGCCGCCCATCGCGCCCAGTTCGGGTCTCTTGGCAAACTGGAGGAAGGCGGACGAACCTGCGCGCTCGCTCGGCTGTCGCTCGGCAAGGCCGGCTTCTGGTCCCGGGTCGTTCCCACTCATGATCGGATCCTCGCTGGCGCTCCTAGCGTATGGCCTTCCTGGAAAGCTCGAGTACCTGGGCTGCATCGTCCCTCGTGACGAAGCGCGGACCGGCTTCGATCAGGCGATTGGCCGGGAGCAGCCCGTAGCGAATCCGGTTGGTGAGCAGGACCGTGCCAAGATAGCCCTGGAGAAAAGCCTGCGGATCGACTGCGAACGCTGCCTCGCCGCGACCGAGCGCCTCGAGCAATCCCGGTGACAGGTCGAATGAGGCTACCTTGACCGGGCGCTTTGCTTCGCGGGCCGCTTCGACGGCAGGTTCCCCGACCAGCGGGGCGCTCAATGTTACCACGGCATCGATCGACTGGTCGCCGGCCAGCGCTGCCGCGACTTTGGACTTCACTTCCTGATAGTCTGTGGACGTCGGTAGAACGGCTACGGCCGCGCCAAATCCGTCTTCTACGCCCTTGCAGCGAGCGTCGAGCGCAGTGTTGCCGACCTCCTGGTTCACACAGACGATCTTGCTCGCTCCAATCGCCCGCAGTCGTTCCCCGACACGTTTGCCCGTGTCATACTCGTCCTGGCCGATGTGGATCATCGAGCCGAGACGGGCAGCAACGTCAGACCCTGAGTTTATCGAAACCAGGGGAATTCCGTGCCGGGCGGCGGCCGTGATGGAAGGTCCCAGGGCCGCGGCGTCGGGGATGGAAACGATGATGCCTTGCGGCCGCTGGTTGATTGCCGACGTGATGAGCTCGGCCATTCGGATCATGTCAAAGGTTTCGGGGGCGCGATACTCCACGCTTACACCGAGCTGACGTGCCGCTTCCTCTGCTCCGTTCCTGACAATATTCCAATAAGGATCTGCCGCCTGGCCATGGGTTATGAGGATGATCCGCTCGCCGCCCGCTCCCGCGGCCCGCTTGCCGCCCGGTTCGGCTTTCTGGAACATGGTGACGCCAAGCAGGACGCCGAGGATCAGCGCGACGCTGAATGCCCAAACCGTCTTGAGGTTGGCTGACATTGCTTTTCCCCCATGGCGGCCGTCGTTGGTCCGGCGCCGAGCCGAAGGTGCCGGCTTTGGTCAGAAACTGCAATAAGCCGTCGAACCGGCCTCCCACTGCGGAAGAGGCCCAGCGCGCTGCCTGGAGCCTCCCAACGGGGCGAGTTTCAATAAGGAAGCTCGTCCAGTTTGATTCCCCCCGCTCGTCGCTGACGTTTCGCTACTTTCCATTTGCCCAGGTGAATTGCGGATATTCTTACGGGAGCAAAATGAACATGATCGCGTTCGTTCAGCGCAAATAATCAATGGATCTTGGTGGATTTCCGTGAACGACAAGGCAAAATTTGGAGTTGCCGGGCTTGATGACATCACGCGGGGCGGACTGGCCCGCGGGCGACTCTATCTGTTGGAAGGAAACCCCGGCACGGGGAAGACTACGCTCGCGACCCAGTTCCTCATGGCTGGTGCCGAGGCAAATGAAAACTCGCTTTACATCACCCTTTCCGAAACCGAGGACGAGCTTCGAGCCGGCGCGGCTTCGCACGGCTGGGACTTGAAGGGGATCGACCTTTTCGAGCTGGTTCCGCCCGAGAGCCTGCTCGACGAGGAGCAGCAGCAGAGCCTGCTCTATTCTTCCGATCTCGAGCTCGGCGAGACAACGCGCCGAATTTTCCAGGCCTTCGAGAAATCCACGCCCAGCCGGGTCGTGCTCGACAGCCTGTCGGAAATTCGCCTGCTCGCCCAGTCGTCGCTCCGATACCGCCGGCAGATTCTGGCGCTCAAACATTATTTTTCGCGCTCAGGAGCTACCGTCCTCATGCTCGACGACCTGTCCAGCGAGGCAGAGGAACGAACCATGCACAGCGTCGCCCATGGCGTCATCCGGCTCGAAGAGCTTTCCCCCGAATATGGTCCTGAACGCCGGCGGCTGAGGGTCCTCAAATATCGGGGCCAGCGTTACCGAGGCGGGTTTCATGACTTCGTCATCGCGACAGGCGGCGTCAAAGTCTTCCCGCGCCTGGTGTCGGCCGAGCATCGCAAGGAATTCAAACGCGAGGTCGTTGCAACCACATCCCCCGAGCTCAACGCGCTCCTGGGCGGCGGAGTGGAACGGGGGACGAGTGTCCTGATCCTCGGCCCCGCCGGCTCAGGCAAGTCGCTGTTGAGCCTTTCTTTCATCGCCGGCTCGATTGAGCGGGGCGAAAATGCCGCGATGTTCGTTTTCGACGAGGAACTTGGCCTGCTCGTGGAGCGGGCCAGTAACATCGGGGTCGACATTTCCGGGATGATGGAACGGGGCCAGCTCTTCATTGAGCAGATTGACGCGGCGGAAATGACGCCCGGTGAACTGTCGGCGCGGGTTCGCCACTGCGTCGAGGAGCAAGGCGCCAGGACCGTCGTTATCGACAGTCTGAATGGGTACCAGGCAGCCATGCCGGAAGAGAAGGCGCTCATACTGCACATGCACGAGTTGCTGCAATATCTGAACCGCCAGGGCGCCTCGACCTTCCTTACCGTCGCCCAGCACGGGTTGGTCGGCGACATGAAGGCCCCGGTCGACGTGACCTATCTTGCCGACACGGTCATCCTGCTCCGCTATTTCGAGGCCCTGGGCCGGGTGAGGCGCGCGATGTCGGTGGTCAAGAAGCGCACCGGCGCGCACGAGGACATGATCCGCGAATATCGAATCGATGGTCGGGGCATCACGCTCGGCGAGCCGCTTACGAAGTTCCAGGGCGTATTGCGCGGGGTCCCGCAATTGCTTGGCGAGAGCGGAAAGCTCCTGGAAACGCCCGACCATTGATCCCGCACCTTTCAGAAAGGGCGCTGATCGTAGCTCCCCAGGGTCGCGACGCCTTCGTTGCGCAATCGATGCTGGAGGAGGCCGGGCTGCGGGCCGCGATCATCGGCGATATTCCGCGACTGGTCGAGGAGCTTGTTTCCGGTGCGGGGTTCGGGCTGCTGACCGAAGAGTCCCTTGCGCAAACCGATCTCAAGCCGCTCGCGGACTGGATCAAGTCGCAGCCCGAGTGGTCCGACTTTCCCTTCATCCTGCTCACCCGGCGCGGCGGCGGCCTCGAACGAAATCCGTCGGCGCGCCGCTACCTGGACCTTCTTGGAAACGTAACCTTCCTTGAACGTCCATTTCACCCCACCACCCTTGTAAGCCTCGCCCAGTCCGCGCTCCGAGGCAGGCGGCGGCAATATGACGCCCGGTCCCGGTTGGAACAGCTGAACGACCTCGCTGCAGACCTCGAGCGGCGCGTCGAGCTGAAGACCGCCGAACGCGAAGCGGCCATGGCCCAGCTTCACGAGGCGCAAAAGCTTGAGACGCTTGGCCAGCTGACGGGCGGCGTGGCGCATGATTTCAACAATCTCCTGACCCCGATCATGGGGGCGCTCGATCTCGTCCACCGGTCCTATGCGCAAAGCGATGAGCGCGCCGGGAGATTGCTGTCGAATGCACTCCAGGCCGCGAACCGGGCAAAGACACTGGTCCAGAGGCTGCTCGGATTTGCCCGGCGCCAGGCCCTGCAGACGCAGCCGGTGGACCTGGCTGCCCTGCTCGCCGGGATGAGAGACCTGATATCCAGTTCGATCGGACCGACAATCGAGCTCCAGCTGAGGTGCGAGCCCGAAATTTCCTGGGCCCTTGCGGACCCGAACCAGCTCGAGCTGGCGATCCTCAACCTGTGCGTCAACGCCCGGGACGCCATGCCCGATGGCGGAAAGATCACTATCCTGGCTGAAGAGGTTGCGATCGGCCCCAGTTCCGAACCAATGTTGAAGCCCGGACTTTATATCCGGCTCTCGGTCATCGATGCCGGGTGCGGAATGGATTCCGAGACCCTCGCCCACGCGGTCGAGCCATTTTATTCGACCAAGGAGCTTGGCCGCGGCACGGGCCTTGGCCTTTCCATGGTCCATGGCCTCGCAGCCCAGCTTGGCGGAGGGTTCGCGCTTTCCAGCGAGATTGGCCAGGGTACCCGGGCGGACCTTTACCTGCAGGCAGCCGAGGAAGGCGCTTCGAGCCAGACAGGAAGCGTCGAAGTCGACCTGCCTGGGGTCTCCAAATGCCTTTCGATCCTGCTGGTCGATGACGAACCCCTCGTCAGGACCGGGACGGCGGAAATGATCCGCGACCTGGGGCACAAGGTCCGCGAAGCGTCCGGTGGGCTCGAGGCATTGGCAATCCTCGGCGAAGCTGACCATTTCGACGTGGTGGTAACCGACTACAAGATGCCCGGGATGGACGGCGCCGAACTCGCCGCGCGGGTCCGGGAAGTCCGACCGGAGACGGGCATCCTGCTGATCACGGGATATACCGGCCCGCGTGACGAGGCCCTCGATCTTCCGCGTCTGTCAAAGCCATTCGGGCAGGCCGGCATTGCAGCCGCCCTGGCGCGATTTTCAGGGCCATCGGGGAACGTCATCAAGTTTCCCGAAGGGAAGCGGCCAACGACGGGGCAATAGCGCCAGCGGCCGATGGTCTATTGGTCGCCCCGCTTCTCGCGCTCCTCGAGCAGGCGAGCAAGATCGGCCTCGCCCTGCTCCGCCATCTGCAGCAGCGCCTCGGTCGTGCGGGGATCGTTCACATACTCCGCCAGGCGGCGGCAGCGCTCAATTCGTTCCCGCATATTCTGCAACGGATCATCATCACTCACCATGCTGCAACGGTGATCGGGACTGGCCGGTTCCCTCGGGACCGCCCGATCGGACCGAAGAAGCCACGGCCACGTCGAACCCGGCCACTGGCTTGGAAACTCACCGGCTCCCGATTGTTCAACGCGATGATGGCCAGGCACCCAGGCAAATCCGGCTTGCTAGAACCACGGTCCTTCGCCATTTGGCGCGCCGGTTTCCTAATGAACCCAGTTTTGAGGAACAATTCATGTCGAGCGTAAGCCAGTCAAAAATCCTGAGTGCCCTGCTCGTCGCATCGAGTGGCCTCGTCCTTGCACAACCCGTCGCGGCAAAGGGCGGATCAGCCTATATCGGCATCGAGACCGGCGGCATTATTGCGCGCGACAATGATATCGACGAGCCCGCAAGCTACACTGTAAGCCAGAATCCGGCCTCGCCACTGGGCCCGCCGACCCCGGCCAGCCTCGAGTTCGACGACGTCTTCAGCACCAAGTACAAGAGGCCAGGTTTCGACGTCGACCTGATTGGCGGCTATGATTTCGGCTGGTTCAGGCTCGAACTGGAGCTTGGTTACAAGCGCGTCGGCCTCGGCAATGTCCGCCCCGACGACATCACCGATGAGTTTTTGACAACCATCAACGCGCAGTTGAACCGTCCTTCGGCGGCGCCGGACCCCGGCGCGCCCGGACTTCCCGCCCTCACCATCGACGACTTCGGGCAGGACGGAAGCATCCGGGTAAAGTCGGCCATGGTGAATGGATTGTTCGACGTCGGCCTCACCGACCGCTGGACCGTTTTTGCCGGCGGCGGCGCCGGCGGCTCCATCGTGAAGGCCCTGGGGGCCAAGGACAGCGGCCAGTCGTGGCAGTATCTTATCGGCGCTCGCTACAAGCTTAGTCCCAAGGTCGAGCTCGGGTTGAAACATCGCTACTTCAACTCGGGGATCGTCACGCTAACGAGTAATCCCGTGCTCTTTGCAGGCAACCCGGACCGCCAGTCCGTCAATGGCACCGACATTGACCGGACCACCACGCTCAGCCTCACGCCGCAGATCGAGGGAGAGTT
>CAZQLI010000033.1:0-12770 GCA_964594145.1 uncultured Sphingomonas sp.
CCCTGCGCGCTCCAGTATCGATGCAGCGTTAGGATCAGGTCCTGGAAGCTGAGGCTCAAGGTGGCAATTCCCGTATCGATACAATCCCGGGCGGCTTTGGCGCATCGATTGAGCCTCGGCAAGTGGACGTGCGCCAATCAAGTCCCTACCTTTGCCTGCAACAAAAGCCAGGAGCTGGACCGAACATGAGCCTGTTGAAAAGATTTGGCCGCCGCCTTGCAGCAGTCGTCGCCATTGCAGCGACCGCCTGCGGCGTCGCGCCGGCGGTTGAGCCGACGGTTCCAAGCCCGGCGCTGTGGAAGGTCGCCGACCATGATACGACCGTCTACCTGTTCGGCACGATCCACCTCCTTCCCAGGAATACCCAGTGGCGGAGCGAGCTCTTCGACAGCGCCGCGGCAAGCGCCGACACGCTGGTGGTCGAAACGATCATCGACGAGGATAATCCGCACGCGACGATCGGAGAGCTGTTCAAGCTCGCCGTGTCGGAGGGCCTTCCTGCCATCGCCGAGCGGGTTCCGCCCGAAAAGCGCGGGGCGCTTGCCGCCGCGATCCGCAAGTCGGGGATCCCTGCCGAGGTCTATGACAGGACCGAGACCTGGGCCGCTGGCTTTCTCCTGCTCGGCGGGCAGTTCAAGGACCTCGGCCTCGACCCCGGGTCGGGCGTGGAAACCGCGCTCAAGAAACAGTTCAAGGATGGCGGGAAAGCGATCGGCCAGCTCGAGACCAACGCCGAACAGCTTGGCTATTTCGACCGGCTTTCCGAGGAAGCGCAGCGCAAGTTCCTGGTCGACGTGCTGGATGATCCGGCGACCATGAAGGACCAGTTCGGCGGGATGCTCGAGGCCTGGAGCCGCGGCGACGTCAAGGCGATCGGCGAGAGCTTCAACCGCGACCTGGCCGACGCTGCCGAGCTCAAGAACGCGCTTATTGACCAGCGCAACGCCAATTGGGCAAAATGGGTGAAGTCGAGGCTCGACCAGCCCGGCACAGTGCTCGTTGCCGTCGGCGCGGGCCATCTTGCTGGCGATGATTCGGTGCTTGCAAAACTGGAAAAGGACGGGGTCCAGGTGACCCGTATCCAGTAGCCGGCACAAAGTTCCTCAACTCGTCGCAAATGGTTGAATTTTCACCAAGAGTTTGTTGACCATTAACCCTTTGTAGCTGACGATGGCCTCCTTAACCGGCGGGGGGTCGCCAGTGATACAGAATATGGTTGCAAGCGGGCGTCGTTCGCCCTTCAGAGAGTTGATCAGGGCCGGCGCTGCGGCAATGGCGGTGCTGCTCGCGGCATCGCCGGCTGCCCCGGCGGCTCCGATGCCTCTCATCCCTGCTCCCTCGGTGGTCCGTGCTTCGCCGGCGCTGTGGGCGATCCGCGATGCCGACACGACGATCTACCTGTTCGGGACCTTCCACAGCCTCGACGGCCGGACCGTCTGGTTCGACGACGAGGTGCGGCAGGCCTTCAACGCATCGGGCGAGCTGGTCCTCGAAACGGTAATCCCCGCGGACATGTCGGCGGCGAACGAACATGTCACCGAGGCTCCGGCCGAGCCCGGCGGAAAGCGCCGCCTGAAGCCGTTCATCGCCCAGACCCAGGCCGTGGTCAGCCAGACCAACGCGATGGGCATGTCGGTCGACAACGGGGCCGACATGGTCCTTCGCCGGGTTGCAGAGGACATCGGCAAGCCCGTCAGCGGCCTCGAGCGCTTCGAAGACCAGCTGAAGACGCTTTCGAGCATTCCGACGCCGCCGCCCGCGGCCGCAGCCGCGGCCCCGGCTCCCGATTCACCGGTGGCGGTGACGCTCAACGACCTGCTCGCGGCCTGGACCCAGGGCAACACCGGCGCCTTCTCCTCGATGCTGCTTGGCTTCGAGGCAAAGTCGCCGGTCGCCTATCGAATGCTGATCGCCGATCGCAATGCCCGCTGGGGGCAGTGGATCGCCGACAGGCTTGCGCGCCCGGGCACGGTGTTCGTCGCGGTTGGCTCGGGCCATCTTGCCGGCAAGGACAGCGTCCAGGCCTGGCTGGCCGCCCGCGGCATCGCCGCGACCCGCGTCGCCTAGACCGACTGGCTGGCCCCGCAGCTTGCCAATCGCGAGGCGGGCCACTATAGGCGCGCGCTTGCCCACCCATGGTCATCCCTGGAGGCGTGGCGGGGCATTAAACCTAGAAGGAATTGCGAAATGAGCGAACAGCTGACGCTGCCCGCCGTAGCGCGCGAACGGGCTGGCAAGGGAGCCTCCCGTGCACTGCGCCGCGAAGGCCGGGTCCCCGCCGTGGTATATGGCGACCGCAAGGAACCGATTTCGGTTCACGTCGAGGAGAAGCTCCTCGTCAAGATGCTCAACACTGGCCTTTTCATGAACTCGGTCGTGATGGTCGAGGTCGATGGCAAGGCGAACCGCACCCTGCCGAAGGATGTCCAGTTCCACCCGGTCACCAGCCGGCCGGTCCATGTCGACTTCCTGCGCATCGGCGCGCACAGCAAGGTCAACGTCAACATCCCGGTCCACTTCGAGAATGAAGAGGCTTCGCCGGGCCTGAAGCGTGGCGGCGTGCTCAACATCGTCCAGCACGAGATCGAGCTCATCTGCGACGCTGCCGAGATCCCGGACGCGATCCACGTCGACCTCACCGGTCTCGAGATCGGCGACGCCGTTCACATCAGCAACGTCAAGCTCCCGTCGGGCGCGAAGCCGGCCATCGACGACCGCGACTTCACCGTTGCGACACTGGTTGCGCCTTCGGCCATGAAGCAGGTCGACGAGGGCACCGAGGCGCCTGAAGGCGAAGTTCCGACCGTCGGCGAGGAAGAAGCCGAGGGCGAGGGTGAAGGCGGCGAAGCCGGAGAGGGCGAGGAAGCCTGATCTCTTCACCCGGTCGGTCCGATCGGAATATCAAACGCCCATCCCGCTTGCGGGGTGGGCGTTTTTGCTGGCAGTGACCGGACGATGCAGATCTGGGCTGGGCTCGGCAATCCGGGCGATAAATATGCGCTCCACCGCCATAACGTCGGCTTCATGGCCGTCGACACCATTGCCGCAGTGCACGGGTTCGGCCCCTGGCAGAAGAAGTTTCGAAGCCTGGTGAGCGAGGGCCGGATCGGCAGTAACAGGATCCTCCTGCTAAAGCCGCAGACCTACATGAACGTCAGCGGTGACGCGGTCCAGCAGGCCCTGAACTTCTACAAGCTCGACGTCGCGGGACTGACCGCATTCCACGACGAACTCGACCTCGCGCCGATGAAGCTGAAGGTGAAGGTCGGCGGCGGTACTGCCGGCCACAACGGGCTTCGCTCGATCAATGCCTGCCTCGGGCCCGACTTTCGCCGAGTCCGTATCGGGATCGGTCACCCTGGCCACAAGGACCGGGTCACCGGCCATGTCCTGGGCAATTATGCGAAAAGCGAGATGGAGCCGCTGGCGGACCTCCTCGGGGCGCTCGCGTCCGAAGCCCGGTGGCTTGCCGACGGCGAGGACGCGCGGTTCATGAGCGAGGTTGCGCTCAGGCTCCAGCAGGCGGACTAGGCCCGCCGCTTCGAACGGAAGCGCGCGTTGAACGCGATCGTGATCCGCTCCTCGTCGCAGTCATTGGGATGGACCCAGTGAACGGTCGTCCCCGGGAAAATGAGCACCAGCCCTTCCGTCGGCCGGACCCTCATCTTGTCGACAGTGATCGCCCCGCGCACCAGGTTATTGCCCATCAGAGGCTTGTGCGGTGAGAGGAACTCGATCGCCCCGGCATCGCCCTTCCCTTTCGGGACCTTCACATAATAGCAGCCGGACCAGAACGCGCCGGGATGGTCATGCGGTGAATTATAGCCGCCCTTGGGATTGACGTTGATCCAGCCGTCGGGGACCAGCTGGAGGTCGGTGAAGTCGGTTTCCGGTGCGACCTCGCGCGTGACGCTAGCGAGCATGACCAGCAGCATCTGCGAAAGCTTCGCCTGGGCTGGTTCCTCGCGGGCGAAAAGGTCGCTCTTCGAGTGCCAGCCGTTGCGATTGCTCTTGGAAATCCCTTCTTCCGCTGCCCGCCGGGCCTCGATCTCGCCGAGCAGGGCCCGGTTGAGGCTCGCCGCATCCTCCACCTCGAAGCGGAACAGCGGAGTCGGGAACATGTTTTCCGCGGCCGTGAGCTTGAATGCCAACCTGTCCCCCCTGCCCTGGTGCTCCCTGTCCAACTCAAAGCCTCTCGCGCGCCGCGGCGCAAGGGGCTAAGCCTTGCCGACCGATGCCGACCATCTCCTGCTTTGCAACACGCCTTTACGAGGCGGAGCTCGTCGACTCCGACCTGCTCGCCGAGCTCGCCCATTCCATCCGCTCCCTCGCGACCGACGATGCCGCCGGCAGGCGATGGAGCCGCGACAAGGGCTACAAGGGCTATACGAGCTACGCCTCGCTCGATGACCTGCCGAGGCGGGACCCGGCGTTCGCCGACCTTGGCCGGCTGATCTCGGGCCACGCGGCGAGGTTCGCGAAGGAACTTGCGTTCGACCTTGGCCGCAAGCCGAGGCTCGACAGCCTGTGGGTCAACCTGCTCCGCCCGGGGGGCCACCATTCCGCGCATATCCACCCCCACTCGATCCTGTCGGGTACTTTCTATGTCGAGGTTCCGCCCGGCGGGGGCGAGATCCGCTTCGAAGACCCGCGCCTGCCGATGATGATGGCAGCGCCAATGCGCCGCGAGGACGCGCCCGCGGACCTCCGCCCGTTCATGTCGCTGGCGCCCCGGCCAGGCCTGCTGCTGATGTGGGAAAGCTGGCTTCGCCACGAGGTCATGCCAGGCAACGCCCGGGCAGAGCGCCTCAGCATCAGCTTTAACTTCGCGTGATCCGCCGCTAAGGGCGGCGCAAATATTTTTCCTTTCAGGACGACCAATGGGCTTTAAATGCGGCATCGTCGGCCTGCCAAATGTTGGCAAGTCGACCCTTTTCAACGCACTGACCGAAACGCAGGCGGCACAGGCCGCCAACTATCCTTTCTGCACGATCGAGCCCAACGTCGGTCAGGTCGCGGTTCCCGACCCGCGGCTCGACCGGCTTGCGGCCATCGCCGGTTCGGCCAAGACCATCCCGACGCAGCTTGCCTTCGTCGACATCGCCGGCCTGGTGAAGGGCGCGTCGAAAGGCGAAGGCCTCGGCAACCAGTTCCTCGGCAACATCCGCGAAGTGGACGCGATCGTCCACGTGCTTCGCTGCTTCGAAAATGACGACATCCAGCACGTCGCCAACCAGGTGGACCCGATCGCCGATGCCGAGACGGTCGAGACCGAGCTGATGCTCGCCGACCTCGAAAGCCTCGAGAAGCGGGTCCCGAACCTCACCAAGCGCGGCCAGACCGGCGACAAGGATTCCAGGATCGCAGCGTCGGTCCTTGGCCAGGCACTGGAACTGCTCCGCGAGGGAAAACCGGCAAGGCTGACCCAGCCCCGTGACGACGAGGAAGCGCGCCATTTTGCCCAGGCGCAGCTGCTCACCGCAAAGCCGGTCCTCTACGTCTGCAACGTCAACGAGGACGAGGCGGCCACCGGCAATGAATATTCGGCCCGGGTGTTCGAAAAGGCCAGGGCGGAAGGAGCCGAGGCCGTCATCGTATCGGCAGCGATCGAAGCCGACCTCGTCACCATGGACATGGACGAGCGGCTCGCCTTCCTCGAGGAGATGGGCCTCCACGAAACCGGCCTGGCGAGGGTCATCCGTGCCGGCTACGATCTCCTCCACCTCATCACCTTCTTCACCGTCGGGCCAAAAGAAGCGCGCGCCTGGACCGTCGAGAAGGGCGCGAAGGCGCCCCAGGCTGCCGGCGAGATCCACTCGGACTTCGAGCGCGGCTTCATCCGCGCCGAGACGATCGCCTTCGACGATTATATTGGCTTCAACGGCGAAGCGGGCGCTCGCGACGCTGGCAAGCTCCGCCAGGAGGGCAAGGACTATGTCGTGAAGGACGGCGACGTTCTCCACTTCAAGTTCAACGTCTAGCGAGCTTGCCGACCCTCCCCGCCCCGCCTAGCGTTCGCCACATGGAAGCGGGGAACAGGTTCGAGGGGGTTGACCTGGCGCGGCAGATGGCGGCCGCCAAGCGCGATCCCGATCTCCTTCGGGCAGGCCAGGCACTGGCCGCCAACGACCTGCCGACCGCGGAGGCCCTGCTCCGGCCGCATCTCAAGCGACGCCCGACAGATGTCCCTGCCATCCGGATGATGGCCGAGCTCGCCGCCCGGGTGGGGCGGCCTTCGGATTGTGAGAACCTGCTCCGGAGGGCGCTCGAGCTGGCGCCGGGATTCACCGCTGCGCGGGCCAATCTCGCGACCATCCTCTACAAGCAGAACCGCGCGGCCGAGGCGATCGCAGAGCTTGAAAAGATCGAGCGCGAGGGATCAGCCGACCTTGGCCATGCCAGCCTCAAGGCGGCTGCCCTGGGCCGGATCGGCGGCCATGAAGAAGCGCTCGGCCTGTACCGCCAGCTGCTCGAGGCACGGCCGGGCGAGCCAAGGCTGTGGATGAGCTACGGCCACATCCTCAAAACGATCGGCGAGCAGGCCGAGAGCATTGCCGCCTACCGCCGGGCGCTCGAGGAAAGGCCCGCGCTCGGCGAGGCATGGTGGAGCCTTGCCAACCTCAAGACGATCAGGTTCAACGAGCGGGATATCGCGGCGATGCGCTCCGCGCTCGAGTCTCCGGACATCGGCAGGGAGGACCGGTTTCACCTCCATTTCGCGCTCGGCAAGGCACTTGAGGACGAGGGCCAGGCCGAAGCGAGCTTCCACCATTATTCGGAGGGTAACCGGCTCCGGCGCTCGCTCCTCGACTATGACCCGGCCGACAATCGCCGGCATGTCGAGCGGTCGACTGCTTTTTATACCAGCGCGCTCTTCGAGGAACGCGGCGGCGAGGGCTGCCCTGCTCCCGATCCGGTCTTCATCCTCGGGATGCCGCGCGCCGGGTCGACGCTGGTCGAGCAAATCCTTTCCAGCCATCCCCGGATCGAAGGAACCGCCGAGCTTCCCGACATCCCGGCAATTGCCCGGCGCCTCGATGGCCGCAAGGCTCGCGGCGACACCAGCCATTATCCCGAGTGCCTCGGAGAGATGACGGCCGGGGAGCTTCGCGGTCTCGGCGAGGAATATCTCGAACGCGCCCGGGTCCAGCGTTTTACCGATCGCCCATTGTTCATCGACAAGCTGCCGAACAACTGGGCCCATGTGGGACTGATCCGGCTGATCCTTCCCAACGCGAGGATCATCGATGCCAGGCGCCACCCCCTCGCCTGCTGCTTTTCAAACTTCAAGCAGCACTACGCGAGGGGCCAGCGCTTTTCCTACGACCTCGCGGAAGTGGGCTCATATTACCGCGATTATGTGACGCTCATGCGCCACTGGGATATGGTCCTGCCGGGCCAGGTGCACCGGGTGATCCACGAAGAGCTGGTCGATGACCCGGAAACCGAGGTGCGCCGGCTTCTCGAATTCCTCGGCTTGCCATTCGACCAGGCCTGCCTCGATTTCCACCGCAATCCGCGCGCCGTCCGGACGGCCAGCTCTGAGCAGGTCCGCCGGCCGATCAGCCGCGATGGCCTGGAACAATGGAAATCATTCGAGCCATGGCTCGGGCCACTCAAGCAATCCCTCGGGCCAATTGTGGCGGATTGGCGTCACTAGTCGCCAATCCGCCTCGTTACGCCTGCTTATCGATTGACGACGCCACGCTTCGGCAACATCCTCGCCTCGCTCGGGCAACAGGGGAGGTAATTTTCGGCCATGCGCATCAACAATCTTGCTCCGTCCTGGAAACGCGCCGGAGCAGCCCTGCTCGCGACCACCATGTTGTGCGCTCCCGGGCAGGCACTGGCCCAGGACCAGCAGCCGGCCGATGCCCAGGCTCCCGATGCCGCCCTCCCGGCACCTCCCGCGGAAGCTTCGCGGGCGCCGGCCGGCGAAGGCGATGTGATCGTCGTCACCGCGACGAAGCGCGCGGAGAATCTCCAGGACGTTCCGATCGCGATTACCGCGATCACCACCGAGACCCTCGAAGACCTGCAGGTCAACCAGTTCGAGGATTATGCGCGCCTCGTTCCCTCCCTTTCCTTCAAGGCCGGCGGCGGCGGCGGAAGCGCCGATGGCCCGGGGACGAACAATGTCTATTTCCGCGGCGTCGCGAGCGGCGAGAATGCCAATCACTCGGCGTCGCTGCCCAGCGTCGGCACCTATCTCGACGAGCAGCCGATCACGACCATTACCGGCGCGCTCGACGTCCATATCTTCGATATCGCCCGGGTGGAGGCGCTCGCCGGCCCGCAGGGTACGCTCTACGGCGCATCGAGCCAGGCGGGCACGGTCCGCATCATCACCAACAAGCCTGACCTGTCGGGCACCTATGGCGCGGTGAACCTCGAGGCCAACAAGGTCGCCCATGGCGACTGGGGCTATTCGGGCGAAGGCTTCATCAACCTTCCGGTCAGCACCAATGTCGCCGCCCGCATCGTCGGCTGGTATCGCCGGGACGGCGGCTGGATCGACAATATCCACGGCCAGTTCGAGATGACCGAGCATGCCCCGTTCGGCGGTCCGACCGGGAACACGCTGATCCTCGACAATGAGGAGTTCGCCGAGGAGAATTACAACGACGCCAGGACCTACGGCGCCCGCGCAGCGCTCAAGATCGACCTCGACGAAAACTGGACCGTCACGCCTCAGATCATGGGGCAGGTCCAGAAGAGCAATGGCTCGTTCGCCGAGGAGCGGGGCCTTGGCGATTATGAAACCATGCAGTTCAATGCCGAGAAGCTGCGGGACAAGTGGTTCCAGGCTGCGCTCACCATCGAAGGCAAGGTCGGCAATTTCGACGTCACCTACGCCGGCTCATTCATGAAGCGGCAGGTCGATTCCGAGCTCGACTATTCGGACTATGCCTATTTCTACAACGAGCTCTCCGGCTACGGTGCCTACTGGTACGACAACGACTATAACCCGATCGTCCCCAACCAGCTCATCGTTGCCGACGACAGCTTCAGGAAACAGTCACACGAACTGCGGCTCGCTTCGCCGGCGGAGAACCGGCTCCGCCTCATCGCCGGCCTGTTCTACCAGCGCCAGCAGCATAATATCGAACAGAATTACATCATCCCGGGGATTGCCGACGCGCTCCAGGTCCCGGGGACCGATAATATCTGGCTGACGAAGCAGCTGCGCGTCGACCGCGACTATGCGCTGTTCGGCGAGCTTAGCTTCGACATCACGCCCCAGCTCACCGCCACCGCCGGTGGCCGCTGGTACAAGTTCAACAACTCGCTGTTCGGCTTTTTCGGCTTTGGCCTCGGCTATAGCAGCGGAACGGGCGTCGGCGGCTGCTTCGCCCCGGCCGAACTGGACGGCACGCCCTGCACCAATCTCGACAAGCGCACCAAGGACAGCGGCTTCGTCCATCGCCTGAACCTTACCTACAAGCCGAGCGAGGACCTGCTCTTCTATGCCACCTGGTCCCGCGGGTTCCGGCCGGGCGGCGTCAACCGGCGCGGCACGTTCGCGCCCTATAAGCCCGACTATCTCACCAATTACGAAGCGGGGGCAAAGATCAGCTTCGGACGCGGAGCCCATTTCAACGCCGCGGCCTATATCCAGGACTGGGACGACATGCAGGTCTCGGTGCTTGGCGAGAACGGCCTGACGGTGGTCCAGAACGTCGGCAAGGCGCGCATCTGGGGCTTCGAGGCCGACCTCCTGCTGCGGCCTGTCCAGGGGCTGACGTGGAGCACGGGCGTCGCCTACAACCATGGCAGCATGCGGGAAGATTTCTGTTTCGACGCGGAAGACCCCGAGTGCGACGATTCCGACCTCGACCTCCTGGTCGAAAAGGGCGATCGCCTCCCGCTCACTGCCCGCTGGAAGGGAAGCAGCCAGCTTCGCTACCAGTGGCCGGTCGGGCCCGACATGAGGGCCCATGTCCAGGGCGTCGTTACCTATGAGGGCAACAGGCGGCGCGACCTGCGGCCGGGGATCAACGAGATCTACCGCAACATGAAGGCCTATACCCAGGTCGACATCAACGGCGGGATCGAAAAGGGTCCATGGAGCGCGGACCTGTACGTCAAGAACCTGTTCGACGTTCGCGGCCAGCTGTCGAAGGGCATCCAGTGCAACGAGTCGACCTGCGGCGACCCGTTCGGCGGAACCGCGATCGGGGGCAAGATCTACACGGTGGTTTCCCGCCCGCGTACGATCGGGCTGAGGGTCGGCTACAAGTTCTAGGTGCGACCCGGCTGCCCGGGCCGGCCCAGTTTCAAATTGCCACTTTCCTTGCGCCTGGAAAGGGGCGATGAGGATCCATGATCTACTGGGAAGACCTGAACGTCGGAAGCGAGACGCTCTTCGGCCATTATGACGTCACGCGCGAAGAGGTGCTGGACTTCGCCCGCAAATATGACCCCCAGCCCTTTCACCTCAGCGACGAGGAAGCTGCGAAGACCCATTTCGGGCGGATTGCAGCTTCCGGCTGGCACAGCTGCGCGATGACCATGGCGGTGATCGCCCGGCATGTCGTGGCCGAGGGCCAGGCCGGGCTGGGGTCACCGGGCGTCGACGAGCTTCGCTGGCTGAAGCCGGTCTATCCCGGCGACCGGCTGACGGTGCGCGGGACCGTGATCGAGGCAACGCCTTCCCGGTCAAAACCGCATATCGGCGTGATCCGCACCCGGACCGAGGTCACCAACCAGGACGATGTCCCGGTGATGCGCTTCACCTCGATCGTGATGATGCTGCGGCGGCCGGCCGACCGCGAGGACTAGTCCCGCCGGTCCCGGCGACCCTCGCGGCGGGCCTTCCTTTCCTCGCTGCGCTCCCTTCGAGCAGCGCGGCGTTCCTCCTGCCGGCTGGAGCGGATCTGCTCCCGGGCCGAGCCCTGCCGCACCACCCGCCGCTCTTCGCGGCGCTCGGTCCGGTTGACGCGCTGGGGAGCGCGGCTGTCGTCGCGTCGCTCGATCCGGGTGGCGCGCTGGGGCGACCGGCGGTCCGTGCGGAAATCCTGCCAGTTCGCCGTCACGCTGCGCGTGTGATGGCGGTTCGAGTGGCGATAGTGACGCAGGCGATCAGTCCAGTAACGGCGCTGGCGATCGTTCCAGCGATGCGGCCGGCGATAGATGTCATAAACATAATAGCCGGTGCCGGGATAATAATAATCGTCGTACCAGCCCCAGTAGGGGGCATAGCCGTAGCCGCCATAATAGCCCGAGCCATAGCCACCGTAGTAGCCGGAACCATAGCCAAGCGAGACGCCGCCATAACCATAGGGGGTGGTGCAGGCGGAAAGGCCGACAATTGCCGCGGCAGCGAGAGCCGCGGTGCGGAGGGGATACGCAAACATGAACAATCTCCGGTACTTAGAGAAGTTGCTCGACGGTTTGCGCCCTGAACATTGAACCCTGTGTGAACCGTTCACCCGGCGTCAATGACCCTCGAATGCGAACAGGCTCCGGGATTCGACCCCGGCAGCGGCAAGGGCACGGCTGCCGCCAAGCTCGGGAAGGTCGATGATGAAGCGGGCGCCTGCGAGCTGGCCTCCTGCCCTTCTCACCAGCCGGGCAGCGGCCAGCGCGGTGCCGCCGGTGGCGAGCAGGTCGTCGACGATCAATACCCGGGCGCCCGGCGTGCAGGCGTCGACATGGATGGCCAGGCGGTCGGTCCCATATTCGAGCGCATAGTCCTCGGCGATGGTCGCCCCGGGGAGCTTCCCGTCCTTTCTGACGAGGAGCATCCCTGCCCCGAGCCTGACCGCCAGCGCTCCCCCGATGGCAAAGCCACGGGCCTCGATTGCAGCGACGAGATCGACGGGTCCCTCGACCGTTTCCGCAAGCGCCTCGACCGCGCCGGCCAGGCCGACGCGGTCGAGAAACAGGGTCGTAACGTCGCGGAACCGGATACCCGGCTTCGGGAAATCCTTGATGGTGCGGACCAGCGCCTTCAGCTCTTCTCCGCGGGCCACCTGGCCTCCCGTCCTGCTATTCGTCGACGCCGGCCTTCTTGCTGGCACGCCGGCGCTTTGCGGTGTTCTCCGGGTCGAGCACACCGACCGGTGCAACCTTGCGCTTCGCCTCGGCCCAGATGTTGCGGTAGCTCATGTAACCGAGCGCGGTCGCGATCACCAGGAAGATGAGGACGGCGAGGCCCGACTTGTGCCGGCCCTGCAGGTTGGGTTCCGCCGCCCACAGCAGGAAGGCGGAGACATCCTGCGACATCTGGTCGACCGTCGGCGCGGGGTTGCCCTCGGCATAGGTCACCTGGCCGTCCGCGGTGATCGGCGGAGGCATGGCGATGTTGAGGTTGGCGAAATAGGGGTTGTGATAGAGGCCTTCCGCAGGAGCCGAGGCCGGGAAATCCTTCAGCAGCTCAGGCGACGGGTCCTGGTAGCCGGTGAGCAGCGAATAGACATAAGCCTCGCCGCCTTCCCGGGCCTTGGCGATCAGCGAAAGGTCCGGCGGAAGAGCGTTGTTGTTTGCAGCGCGCGCCGCGGTCTCGTTGGGGTACGGGGACGGGAAGCGATCCGAAGGAATGGCCTTGCGGGTTGCAGCCTCGCCGGTCTCCGGGTTGACGCTCGGAACCTCGATTGCCCACTGGTTAGCGATCGCCTTCACCTCGGCCTCGTTATAGCCGAGCTGGTGAAGGTCGCGGAACGCGACCAGGCTCAGGCCGTGGCAGGCCGCGCACACTTCCTTGTAGACCTGGAAGCCGCGCTGGAGCTGCTGCCGTTCAAACGTTCCGAACGGCCCGTCGGTCTGTA
>CAZQLI010000034.1:0-6352 GCA_964594145.1 uncultured Sphingomonas sp.
GTGCCCTAATCGGTCAAATCGCCTTTATCGCTCTGGTGCTGTAGCCGCGCGGCTGTCGGCCAATTCCCGGCTGGCACTGGTTGTGCTCCGTCCTGCCAGGCCCCCGGTGCCAGCCGCTCATTGGCCGACAGTTGCAAACCCCCGATGCCGGGATCATCGTCGTCATCCCGGTCGGCGGGTAGTTCCAGTTTTTGGTTGGCACCGGTTCCGGCGACAAATCAGCTGAGGAGCAGGTGCGACGCGATGATCAGGGCCGGAAGCCCTCCGACGTAGGAGGTGGCAACGAGAATGGTCGCGGTTCTTTCTTTCAGCATCTTTGGGCCTTCTTTCATCATCCGTCCATTGATGGACGCACAATCCTTCTACCGCCGATGCAGCCGCAGGTGGCTTCGAAGAGCTTGACGAGAGCCGCAGATTCTGCGGTTCAAACAGGCGATGGGCACAGAAACTTTCGTGGACCGGATCGACCGGAAGATCCTCCGGGTCCTGCAGGACGAGGGCAGGATCACCAATCAGGCACTCGCCGAGCACGTCGCGCTATCGGCGAGTGCATGTCTCGCACGGGTCCGGCGACTCGAGCAGGAAGGCGTAATCCAGGGTTATCACGCGAGGCTCGACCCGTTTCGGCTGGGGATCGGATTGGTGCTCTATGTCGAAGTGACGCTCGAGGGACGGGACGCCGGCGAACCGAAGCTATTCGAGGCCGCGATCGCGGAAATACCCCAGGTCGTCGAGGCCTCGCACGTCAGCGGCGACGTCGACTATCTTCTGAAGGTCGTGGTTTCCGGGATGGCCGAATGGACGAGCCTTCGGGACCGCTTTGCCGCCGAGGTCCCAGTCCGCCGCATCACCAGCCACATATTGATGAGCAAGCCCAAAATCTTCACCGGCTACCCTGTCCAGGAGCGCTGACCTGGGCCCCCCGGCCAGGCCCACTCGATGGAATGCTGGATAGCGGGCAAATTCTTCCCTAGAGCTTGGTCGGCAACCGCTCCTAGCTCAACTGGATAGAGCGCCGGGCTTCGAACCCGGAGGTTGGGGGTTCGAGCCCCTCGGAGCGGGCCACCCGCCTATTACGTGGGTCTTTGGGCCGTGCTGCCCGGCCTCAGAGCTGGTCAGGGATTTCCAGCGTCCCGGGGCCGATAATGGCGCAGTGCCTCGCGCTCCACGCGCTTGATCCAGCTATTCTTGCAGTCGGTGTAGCGATGGCTGTCCTCGGGATGCCGCGCGGCGCATTCGTCCTTCATCTGTTCGTAGGCGCGCGCGACCGCGGCATTTGAGCGGAGATAGTCCCGGAAGGCGAGGTGACGAAGAATGGAATGATCACCGATTGCATAACAATGGAGGTGGAAACGGCGCTGACCGGATGTCGGATCGCTCAGCGTGCAGAAGCGCCGACCTTCGAGCCCGAATTCGCCGTGCCAGGCATAGCCGAGGGCTTCAATCCTGCCCCGGGCCTCTTCGAGTTCGTCGAGGCTGGGAGCAACGCCCATGAGGTCGACGATCGGCTTGGCCATGATCCCCGGTATCGAGGTCGAGCCGATATGGTGCATCTCGAGGATCGCATCTCCGGCGGCGCCCAGCAGGCGAGTGGATTCCTGGTCAGCGATCCTCGCCCACCCAGGCTCGTGCCGCACGAGCCTGACGGGATATGGCGGCAGCATGGCGAATATTTTGCTTGGAAGTTTCGCCGGCTGCAAGTCACCGAATGCCAATATCCCGCTTGGGCTCGCCGAAGCCGTTGTCCTGCTATTCGGCTGGAAGCCGCCGATCATATTCGGCCTTGAGACCTTTCCAGTGGTCCCAGAAAGGCTCGGCCCTGCTTCCGGCGAGCTGCGCAGCGAGGATATCCAGGTGCGCGTGCCAGCCAGCACTTACGTTCAGCATGATCGTCCGGTCCGGCAGGCGACTGTGCGTGAGGGTGAGTCTCACCATGTCTCCCATCGGCTCGAGTTCGAAGATCACGCCTCCGGTCTCGCCCCAGCTGATGCCCAGTCGATGGGGCGGGTCGAGTTCGGTGATCGTTTCCGTGCGGCGGTGTTCATCGCCGAAGCCCTCTGGCGGGCTACCTGGCGGGTCGGTCAGTTCATTGTTGCGCCAGACCAGTTCCACCGGCGCTCCGACGGCCATGTCCATCAGTCCCGAGGCAAGCCATTTTCGTCTCAGGTCGCTCTCGGTGAGATAGGCCCAGACCCGGTCAATCGATCCGGGCAGCAGGCGCTCTATCCTGAGCGTCGCGGGCTCCGTCAGGACACCATAATCGCCAATGGTCGCCGACATGCTCATCGTCATTCTCCTTCGCTGATTGGGGAGCCCGCGATCTCTTCGTCGCGGAGCAGCTGTTCGAGCCGGTCAAGTCGGGCTGACCAGAACTGCTCGTAGTAGCGGAGCCACTCGTGGGCCGAGGCCAGCGGCCCCGGCTCCAGCTGGCACCAATGGGTCCGGCCGCGGATCTCCCGGCGGATCAGGCCGGCTTCCTCCAGCACTTTCACATGCTTGGATGCGCCGGCGAAGCTCATCGAGAAGGGCCGGGCGAGGTCGCCGATCGACTTCTCACCGAGAGCAAGGCTGGCAAGCATTCCTCGCCGGGTCACGTCGCTAAGCGCGTGGAAGACCTGGTTCAACTGCTGCGAATCATATTTAACCATGTAGTTGAATATCAGTTCGCTCCGCCGGATTGTCAACCAGTTGGTTAAATGAACAGATCCGTGTATCATCCAGTCTTCGCCCGGTATGAAGCCAGCAACGCGAGGCCGCCGCCTCGCAGGCGAACTGCTCTTGATTGTTGTGAGCCGGTCCCTAAACCGTTGAGCCGAGGCGGAGTTTGTTGTGTAGTCCGCCTGGCGGGTGGCTCGCCAAGAGCAAGGATGGTGTATTGTCCGATCTGCTGCGTGACTCGGAGGAAGAGACGTTTCGACTGCTGGTCGGGGCGGTCACCGATTACGCCATCTTCATGCTCGACCCCGAGGGCCGGGTCGCTACATGGAACCCGGGGGCCGAGCGGTTCAAGGGCTACTCCGCCGACGAGATCATCGGCGAACATTTTTCCCGCTTCTTTACGCCCGAGGACATTGCAGCCGATCTTCCTGGCCGCGCGCTTCGCGTTGCCGCGCGGGAGGGACGGTTCGAGGCACGCGGCTGGCGGGTGCACAAGAACGGCGGCCGCTTCTGGGTAAACGCGGTCATCGATCCCATCTGGTCCGCCGAGGGCAAGCTTCTCGGATTTGCAAAGGTGACCCGGGATATCACCGAGGAAAAGCGGGCCCAGGAAGAACTTGAGGCGGCGCGCGAGGCCCTGGCGCAGTCCCAGAAGCTGCAGGCCCTCGGCGAACTGACGGGTGGCATTGCCCATGACTTCAACAATTTGATGACCGTGATCGCCGGGGCCAGCGATTTCCTGCTGAAGAACCCGGACATGCCGCTTCCAAAACGGCGACGTTACCTGAAGTCGATCGCCGAGACTTCCGAACGCGCTACTAGCCTTACCCAGCATCTCCTTGCATTTGGACGGCGCCAGGCGCTCCGGCCAACGGTCACGGACCTGTCCCTAAGGCTCGATGCGCTGGTGGAAATGTTCAAGCGGATGCTGGGCTCCAAGATCAGGGTCGAACTGGAGCTCCGGTCGAAGTCGCCGCTGGTAGAAGTAGACCTGGCACAGTTCGAGGCCGCGCTGCTCAACGCGGCGGTCAATGCACGAGACGCAATGCCCGACGGCGGCGTCCTGACGATTGCAACGGACGATCGCGTGCACCAGGACCAGCCGGCCATTTGCATCAGCGTCTCCGACACCGGCGTCGGAATCCCGGCCGATATGCTGTCGCGGGTTTTCGAGCCCTTCTTCACTACCAAGGAAATCGGCAAGGGCACCGGCCTTGGGCTTTCGCAGATCCATGGCTTTGCCGAGCAGGCGGGCGGTCGGGCGGAGGTGGAATCCACCGTAGGGGAGGGGACCACCGTCAGGATCATCCTTCCGCGAACCGACAAGCCGGTCACTGTCAATGACAAGGAAACAAGCGTCGCGGAGCTCCCCGAAGGGCTGAGGGTCCTCCTGGTCGAGGATAATGTCCAGGTCCGGGATTTTGCTGCGGACCTGCTCGAGGACCTCGGCTGTCAGGTGGTTACCGCGACCGACGCTTCCTCGGCCCTCAAGGCACTGGAAGGCGGTGCCTTCGACCTTGTATTCTCCGACGTGGTGATGCCCGGTCTCAGCGGCGTCGAGCTCGGCGAGAAGATCAGGTCCTATTGGCCCAAGCTCCCAGTGCTCCTCGCCACCGGCTTCGCCGGGACGCTCGATGGCGGACCGGGCAGGTTCGCAATGGTCTCGAAGCCCTATGACGCCTCGAGCCTGCGCGAGGCGATCGCCGATTTGCTGGAAGCCGGACAGGAAGCCTGAGAGCGCTGGCTGCGCATAATTGGCAGCAACGCACGGGAGCGCTCGCGGATCGGCACTTGCACGGGCAGCCTGCGCGACGCAGGGTGACCCCCGCGCCAACTCAGTGGGGGATTATGATGAGCGACCTGACTGCCAGCGGAGAGAATATTGGATCGGTCCCCGCCTGGTACTGGCTGATTGCGCTGGCAGCGGTCCTGTTCGAAGGAGCGGGCGCATATCTGTTCGCGACGAGCCTTGGCATTGATCCGCAGTCGCTGCCGCTCGACCAGCGAGCAATTGTCGAGGCCACCCCACAGTGGATGAACATTGCCTGGGGAGTGGCGATCGCAGCTGGGCTACTCGGAGCCCTTTGCCTTCTTTTCCGCCGACGCCTGGCCGAGCCACTGCTGCTGGCGTCTCTCCTCGCGGTGATCGTGCAGTTCTCTGGCATATTGCTGGTGAAACAGCTCCGCGAACTCACCCCTGAAGAGCATCTGCTTCTTCCGGTCATCATTCTCTTCCTCGCCTATGGTTTCTGGCAGGCGTCAAAGCTTGCCAGGAAGCGGGGATGGCTGGCCTGAAAAAGGGACGGGCGGGCGCCTCGTCCAGCGCTCACCCGTCAATAGCCGCTCCTAGCGGGGCTTCTTCGCGCCTTTCTTCTTGGCCGCCCTGTCCTTCTCCTTTTCGGCCGCGGTCGCTGGCTCTGGCGCCAGTTCGTCTGCTCCGGCGGCCGGCGCTGCTGGCGTTGCAGGCGTTGCCGGCGTCGCAGCAGTAGCCGGGGTAGCCGGCGTCGCAGCCGTAGCCGGGGTAGCCGGTGTCGAAGTCGACGGGTCCGTCGGCGTGGCCGGAGTTGCTGCTGTCGCGGGGGTAGCTGGCGTTGCCGGAGTAGCAGGCGACGCCGGGGTCGCGGCCGTGCCCGAGGCAGGCTTGTCGGCCGGCTGCGCCACCAGGGCAGCGCCGGCGCTCAGTCCAAACGAAGCAGCGGCGATGGTCATGAACATGGTCGATTTTTGCATTGGCGTCCTCCTTGGCCGGGAAGCGGGCAGGACGTCCCCGCCCGCGCTGGCTACGCCGTCGGCGCCGTTAATATCCCCCGGTCACGATGGGGCGTTGCAGCGACGGGGCTGGCTGCCGCCGGGCCCAGAGGCTAGAAGCGCCCGATGTCCACATACACTATTGATACGGCGACGAGCCGCGCTACGCCGACTCCCGTCCCCGGGAAGCGGATGACCGTTCCGGCCATCCGGGGCCGCAAGAAGGATGGCCGAACCGAGCAGCCACTGGTCATGCTGACCGCCTACACGATGCGCATGGCGCAGCTCCTAGACTCCCACTGCGAGATGCTCCTGGTCGGCGACAGCCTTGGCCAGGTGATCTACGGGCTTCCTTCGACCGTTCCCGTGACGGTGGAGATGATGTGCGCTCACGGTGCCGCCGTCGTGCGCGGCAGCTGGCACGCGCTGGTCGCCGTCGACATGCCGTTCGGTTCCTACGAGGCATCGCCGGCACAGGCGTTCGAGAGTGCGTCGCGGATCATGAAGGAAACCGGCTGCGCCGCGGTAAAGCTCGAAGGAGGCGAGGCAATGGCTCCCACCGTCGAGTTCCTGACCAATCGGGGGATACCGGTCATCGGCCATGTCGGGCTGACGCCTCAGGCGGTGAACGTGCTCGGGGGCTATGGCGCGCGCGGCAAGAGCAGCGCAGAGGCCGAAAAGATACTGGGCGACGCCAAGGCAGTTGCAGCTGCCGGCGCATTCGCAGTCGTCGCCGAAGGAGTGATGGAGCCAATCGCCGATCGGCTGGTCGAGGCGGTTGACGTTCCCGTCATCGGGATCGGCGCCTCCAGGAACTGCGATGGCCAGGTGCTGGTGACCGAGGACATGCTTGGACTGTTCGAGCGTACCCCGAGGTTCGTTAAGCGCTATGCCGATCTTTCGGGCGAGATCGACAAGTCGGTCGGCCAATATGCAGCCGAAGTTC
>CAZQLI010000034.1:6452-12608 GCA_964594145.1 uncultured Sphingomonas sp.
GCCGATCTTTCGGGCGAGATCGACAAGTCGGTCGGCCAATATGCAGCCGAAGTTCGAGACCGGAGCTTCCCGACGTCCGAACAGACATATCGTCCAAAGGAATAACGGCAACGCAACGACTGCCGAGCTCCAGCGTTTATCCGCTGGTCCAGGATGGACCGGAAAAAGGAGTAGGCGGCATGAAGATGTTGCTTGCCACTGCAGCCGCACTTTCCGCTGCGGCACTTGCCTCCGGGCCCGCCGCAGCGGAAAGCCGGATGAGCCACGGCGTCACTATCCACAGCGGCAGCGGCTTTGTCGCGCCCGGCGACCGGCGGGGATCGTTCCACCGGCGGCACCGCGGGGGTTCCGACATCCTTCTCGGCGGCATAGTCGGGGGCGAATGGGCGCTCTACAACAACCGCACGTTCGAGCCCGACAGCTACAATGACTGGTGGCACGAGCGGCCCTGGCGAAGCTATCCGCGCTGGGTGATTAGCAATAAGTGCGATCGGCTATGGTGGGGTGGCGGTACCTGGCGCTGCGGCTGGTAGGTCCCGGCATAGGCCGGGGACACCCGGGGCCTATGCCGGCTCGCATTCCCCGAGGTCATTAACGCGGGTACGGGATCATCTGGTCCGGTTAATCGCTCGCGACTGCGCCAATCCCCTTTGCCTTTCCCGCCTGGCGCGCTAGACGAGACGCCGCCAGCTCCCGTTCATATAGGGTGGGGAAAAAAGGAGTTGGCGATCCCCACGGCAATTCTCTGAGGACACATTGGCGCTTCCAACCGATCCTGCCGAAAGCTTTGTCCGCGAAGTCGATGAAAACCTGCGTCGCGACCAGATGCGCGACATGGCCAAGAATTATGGCGGCTGGATTGTCGCCGGCATCATCCTGTTCCTCGGGGCAATCGGCGGCTTTCTCTACTGGCAAAACCATCAGCGCGAGCAGGCCGCGGCCCAGAGCGAGACCATGTCGGCCGCGCTCGACAAGGTAACCTCGGGCGATACCAAGGCTGCCCGGGAGGGGCTGGCGCCGCTGGGCGATTCCTCGAACGATGTCATCCGGGGAAGCGCACTACTCGGGCAGGGTTCGCTTGCGCTGCGCCAGAACGACCGGAAGGCGGCGATCACCTTCTTCCGCCAGGTCGCCGATGACAGCGGGTTGCCGCAGGCTTACCGGGATCTCGCGACAGTCCGGCTGACAATGACCGAGTTCGACCAGCTGAAGCCCGACGAGATCATCACCCGGCTTTCCCCGCTGGTGAAGCCCGGCAATCCCTTCTTCGGAACCGCCGGAGAAATGACCGGGATGGCCATGCTCGCCAAGGGCGACAAGGCCGGCGCCGGCAAGCTGTTTGCGCAGATCGCCGCCGACAGCCAGGTGCCACAGTCCATTCGCAGCCGAGCGGTCCAGCTCGCCGGCTCCCTGGGAGTTGACGCCACGGCGTCTATCCCGGGTAATCCCGCAGCAAATCCTGCCTCTTAGGATCCAACCGATATGCGTCACGTAACCCGCGTCTTCCTTCTTCTCGCCTCCGCTTCGCTGCTTGCCAGCTGCGGCGGCGGGGGCCCGCTGGGCATTTTCAAGAAAAAGGACAAGGTCACCGTTCCTGGCGAGAGGATCGCGGTGCTGGTCAACGAGGCCGACATCGAGATCGACCCCGCCACGGCGGCGATGCCGATGAGCCTCCCGCTGGCGATCGTAAACGATTCGTGGGCCCAGTCCGGCGGCAATGCCTATAAGTCGGTCGGTCACCTCGCGCTCGGGAGCGCCCTCAGGACCGCCTGGACCGCTTCGATCGGCCAGGGCAGCGACAAGGACCGCCGGCTCGGTGGTGGGCCGGTCGTCGCCGAAGGCAAGGTCTTCACCATCGACACGGCCGGGACAGTCCGGGCCTTCAACGCGGATACGGGCCAGCAGCTCTGGTCGGCCAGGTTCGGCGATATCGGCGAGAATGCCGCCGCGGTTTATGGCGGCGGGGTCGGCTATGATTCGGGCCGGGTCTACGCGAGCAACGGCCTTGGCTATGTTGCGGCACTGAACGCCTCGGACGGTTCGGCGGTCTGGACGGTGAAGCCGGGCGGCCCGCTTCGCGGAGAACCCTCCATTTCTGGCGATGCGGTCTATGTCATGAGCCAGGACAACCAGATCTATTCGCTCAAGACCGCGGATGGCTCGACCAACTGGAGCAATGCTGCAGCGCTCGAGATCGCCGGGATCATGGGATCGGCCGCGCCGGCCGTTGCCAGGGGCACGGTCGTAGCCGGCTTCTCGTCAGGCGAACTCAATGCCTATCGCTATGAGAATGGCCGGCAGGTCTGGCAGGATGCCCTGTCCAGGACGTCGATCACGACCAGCGTTGCATCGCTTTCCGACATCGATGCTGACCCGGTGATCGACAGCGGCGTTGTCTACGCGATCGGCCAGGGCGGCCGGATGGTTGCTCTCGATCTCTTCTCCGGGCAGCGCATCTGGGAACTCAACTTCGGCGGCATTGCCACTCCCTGGGTTGCCGGCGAGTGGCTTTTCGCGGTGAACGACAAGGCCCAGCTGGTCGCGGTGAACCGCGCGACCGGCAAGATCCGCTGGATCAACCAGCTGCCGCGCTACCGCAAGCAGAAGAGCAGGTCGGGGCTGATCACCTATGTCGGGCCCGTGCTCGCCGGCGACCGGCTGATTGTCGCCGGCTCGAACGGGGCGCTGGTCAACGTCAACCCGATCGATGGCAGCTTCCAGAGCCAGACCGACGTCGGCGACGCAATCAGCTTCCAGCCGGTTGTTGCCAACAACACGCTCTACCTGCTGACTGACCGCGGAAGGCTGATCGCCTACCGCTGAGGTTGACGCGGTGCCGACGGGCGGGCAGGGGCGCTTCATGCCCCTGCCAACCGTCGCGATCGTCGGCCGCCCGAACGTCGGCAAATCGACGCTGTTCAACCGCCTCGTCGGCAAGCGCATCGCGCTGGTCGACGACCGGCCGGGCGTGACCCGTGACCGTCGCGAAGGCGAGGGGCGCCTGTTCGACCTCAGTTTCCGGGTCATGGACACGGCGGGCTTCGAGGACCAGGATCCCCAGTCATTGCCGGGGCGGATGCGTGCGCAGACCGATGCCGCGGTGCGCGAGGCAGACGTTGCCCTTTTCCTGGTCGACGCGCGCGAGGGGCTGACGCCGCTCGACGAGGAAATCGCACGCTGGCTGAGGAGCCATTCAACGCCTGTCGTCGTTGCTGCCAACAAGGCGGAAGGGAGGGCCGGGCAAGCAGGGATTCTCGAGGCATATTCTCTCGGGCTGGGCGAGCCGATTGCGATCAGCGCCGAGCATGGCGAGGGTCTTGCCGACCTGTTCGAGGTCATCCGGCCTCATGTCGAGCATGAACATTATGAGACGCAGGCCGAGGAAGCTGCCCATGGCGAGGGGCCGCTGAAGCTCGCGATCGTCGGCCGTCCCAACGCCGGCAAGTCGACCCTGGTCAACAAGATGCTCGGCGAGGAACGGATGATCACCGGGCCCGAGGCCGGCATTACCCGGGACAGCATCAGCCTCGACTGGTCGTGGAAGGACCGGCCTGTCCGGCTGGTCGACACCGCGGGCCTCAGGAAAAGAGCAAAGGTCGAAGACAAGCTGGAGAAGCTGTCGGCTGCCGATACCAGGCGGGCGATCGACATGGCCGAAGTCGTCGTCCTGCTGCTCGATGCGACCCGCGGACTGGAAGCGCAGGACCTCAGGATTGCGGACCAGGTGCTGGAAGAGGGCCGGGCTCTCGTCATCGCCCTCAACAAGTGGGACATCGCGGAAAATGCCTCCGCGCTGTTCAACGGGGTCAAGGCCGCGCTGGAGGAGGGGCTGTCGCAGCTCAAGGGCGTCCCGGTGCTGGCCGTGTCGGCAATCACCGGCAAGGGCATCGACCAGCTGCTTGGCGCAGCCTTCGAGGTGCGTGACGGCTGGTCGCGCCGGATTCCGACCGGTGAGCTCAACCGCTGGTTCGAACGGGCCATCGAGGCCAACCCGCCGCCAGCGCCGGGCGGCAAGCGGATCAAGCTGCGTTACATCACCCAGGTGAAGACGCGGCCGCCGAGCTTTGTCGTGTTCGGTAGCCGGGTGGACCAGCTGCCGACCAGCTATGGCCGTTACCTGCTGAATTCGATGCGCCGGGACCTCGATCTTGGGCCTGTCCCTTTGCGGCTCTCGATGCGATCCCCAAAAAACCCGTTCCATTCCAAGGGATAATAACCGCTCCTTTACCCTTTGCGGGTTAGGCAGGGCGGGTGGGATAGCGCCTTGACCAGGGACGCCACGGAGAAAGAGATCAGGTGGACGACGGCTCGGATATCATCGACTGGACTTATTTCGAGAAGAGCCGGGCCGAGCTTGGGCCGGGCTTTATCCGCATTCTCAGCTATTTTCGCGAAGACGGCGCCAAGAGCCTCGAGGCGATCGAGCAGGCAATGCGAGAGCAGAATACGGTCGCGCTGGTCATCCCGGCCCATACGCTGAAAGGCGAATCCCGCCAGTTCGGCGCCGAGCCGCTCGCGGCGGTCGCCGAGAAGATCGAACAGACGGCTCGCTTTTGCGTCGAAACCCATCGCTTTCCCGACGAGCTCGTGCCTGACGTTGTCGAGCTCCGGAGGCTATGGTCCCGCACCATCGAACTGTTCGACAAGGCAACCAATCCGCTGCAGAGCCGCGCGCCGGCCGGCGGCTTTGGCCGCAAGGTCGCCAACCAGGGGTTCGGACGGATCTAGGAAAATTTGCTAGGCCGCTTTTTGGGGTCTGGATCTTCGCATCGGCTGGAGCCTGCCCCTCGAAAGGATGCGCCACAGCCATTCGAGCGGCCCATAATGGAAATGGTCGAGCCAGGGCTTTGACCAGGCCAGCATCACCAGCCACCCGCAGAATACCGGCAGCCACAGCTCGGCCCGGCTGAGCTTTCCGTAAAGCCCGAGCCCCCAGCCGTAGAAGATCCCGGTCATCAGGACGGACGTTCCCAGATAGTTGGTGAACGCGGTCCTGCCGGCAGCGGCAACCCGGCTGGTCAGTGGTCCGCCGTCGCGGGCGAGGAGGATGACCAGCGCTGCGAGCGCGACGATCATTGCCGGCCGGACCAGCACCGTGGCTGCCATGGAGCAGGCCAGCAATATCACCGGGCTGAAGCTGTTCTCGAATATGAGCCAGGCCAGGAACAAGTAGATCGGGATGGTCAGGAGGAAGCCGATCCGCGCGACCTGGCGATATGTCCCGCGGCCGACTGCCCCGGTCAGAAAGCCGGTCTTCAGCGCGGCCATGCCGAAGAGCATGTAGCCGAGCGTCTCGAAGCCAAAGAGAATGCCGTAGACCAGCGGATCGAGCAGGTGATTTGCCAGCTGGTTCCTCGCAATGCCGCTCCATGGTCCAAGATAAAGCGCCATCTGCTGGCTGAGCTCGGCCGGGGTTGGAATTCGGACCCACCCGGTGGCAGAGCGCCATTGCAGCAATGCCTCGGCGGACGCACCGGGCCGGGCGATCGCCTCGGAAAGTTCGGCTGCACTAAACGCGATGCTTGCCATCAGCACGAAATGGACGAGCACGAATGCCGTCCCCCAACCGATCAGCCTTGCTGGCCCGAGATCACGAAAAATGAAGGCGGCCATTCCGGCGAGGGCATAGCCAAACAGAATGTCGCCAAACCAGATCAGGTAGAAGTGGATGGCGCCGAACAGCAGCAGCACGATCATCCGCCGGAAATGGATCGAGGCGACATTTTCGTCCCGCGCTTGAGCGCGCTCGATGACGAGCAGCATGGAAGCGCCGAACAGGAACGAAAAGAGGCCGCGCATCCGCCCGTCGACCAGGACAAAATTGAATGCATAGCTCGCGAGATCGACGGCGCTCTTCGTGCCATAGGCGAGCGGGTTGGTATAAGCCGCGACGGGCATGGCAAAGGCGACGATGTTCATCGCCAATATGCCGAGGACCCCGACGCCCCGGACGATGTCGAGCGTGGCGATGCGTCCCTTGTCTGCTGCCATCATCAATTGGTCGCCTGTCGCCGTTCAAGCGGGACGCTACAGTGCAGGCGGGACTTGCTCCAGCGGCTTGTTGGGCCGTGACGGGAGCGGGCCGGCTGAGGCCCCAGCGGGTTCAGATGGAGTGACTCGAAGGCGCGTGCCGCTATTCGCCGGCTGCCTCGCTTT
>CAZQLI010000035.1:0-12497 GCA_964594145.1 uncultured Sphingomonas sp.
AGCGCGGCCTTGGCGACGCCCATGACGTTATAGTGGGGAATGACCTTTTCCGCGCCATAGTAGGACAGGGTCAGGATCGATCCGCCGTTGGTCATCATCGCCCGGGCCCGCTGCGCCACCGCGACGAAGCTGTAGACCGAGATGTTCATCGTCAGGAGGAAATTCTCGAGGCTGGTCTCGACGAACATGCCGCGAAGCTCGTTCTTGTCGGAAAAGCCGATCGCGTGGACCACGAAATCAAGGCTGTCCCACTTCGTCTTGAGTGCCTCGAAGGCGCCGTCCAGCCTCGCCATGTCGGAGACGTCGCAGTCGATGAGAAGGTCGCTTCCAAGCTGCTCGGCAAGCGGGCGGACCCGCTTTTCCAATGCCTCGCCCTGGTAGCTGAACGCAAGCTCGGCTCCCTGGTCGGCAAGCTGCTTTGCAATCCCCCAGGCCAGTGACCGGTCGTTCGCGAGCCCCATGATCAGCCCGCGCTTTCCCGCCATCAAACCGCCCATTCCTATTCCCCTTTATCCTCGCGCAATCCCTCGCGCGGCTGTTCTTCCTCGGGGGCCGGCTCTTCGACCGGGAGTTCGGCTTCGAACGGCCCCTCGTAATGCTCGCCCCTTAGCGCCTTTCCTCCCGGCTCGACTAGGGCAGCGTTGAGCTCCGCCCCGGCGACGACCCCGAGCCCGACCACAAAGAAGAAAATGAGCGCGACCATGACACCAGCGAGGCTTCCGTAGGTGAGCTCATATCCTCCGAAAAAGCCGATGACATTGGGCAAGAGCTCGACGGTGACCAGCCACCAGAGGGTGGCGACGAGGGCGCCCGGCCACTTGCGGCATTCGATCGTGCGGTAGCGCGAGGGGGTCAGCGCCAGGAAGATGATATAGAATGTGGCATAGAGGGTAAGCGCAGGCGCGATCCTGTAAATCCCAAGCGTCCGCCCGATCCCTTCCGAAAACGGGAGGTTCGCGACGACGAAATGGTGCAACGACGAGAGGACCACGGTCACCGCGAAGGCAGCGAACAGCAGCACCACCGAGCCAAGGATGATGGCCATGGCGGCCAGGCGATACTGCCAGAAGCTCGCTGAATATTGGACTCCGTAGGCGCGGCGAAGAATGTCCCGGATCGTCTCGATGAAGCTTGCCGCGGTCCACAGGCCGACGATCGCGCCAAACCACAGGAGCGAACCGCTCCTGCCGCGGAGCACCTCGTCGATCGGGCCTTCGAGAACGGCGCGGACGGTTGGAGGGAGGCGCCCGAGGATGGTCGCCACGGCGAGCGCCGTGTCCTCGGTGAGCCCGAACAGCCGGGCGATGGCCGCGGCGAGGATGAGGAAGGGAAAAATGGCCAGGAGCGACAGGTAGGCGAGGTTGCCGGCGTGGATGAAACCGTCGTCGTAAATGCCGAGGCCGACGCGCTTGGCAACGACCAGCGGGCGGATTTCGACCTTGGCGCGCTCAATCGCCCTCTTGCCGAAGCGCGCCTTCAACCTCGCAAGCCGCTTGCGCCTCGCTTCGGGCGATTGGGGATGAAATTCCTTCATGCGGCGGCGCTATCTCCCCAACTGCCTCAAACCCCGAGCGAGGCCCTGGGGTTTCCGCCGCCATCCCATTGCTCGGCAAAGCGATGCAATGCCTCGTCGTCCTTGGGGACATCGACCGCCAGCTCGACCAGGAGGTCGCCGCGCTGGCCGCTCTTCTGCGTAAACCCCCTGCCCTTGATACGAAGCACCTTGCCCGAACTGGATCCCTTCGGGACAGTCAGCATCACCGGGCCCTCCGGCGTCGGGACCTTCACCTTGCCGCCGAGAACGGCCTCCTTGACGGTGATCGGCAGGGTAAGGCGGATGTTGGCTCCTTCGCGGACGAAAAAGGGATGAGGGGCGATCTCGATGGTGACGATCGCATCGCCCCGGCCTCCCGGTCCTTCCTGGCCCTGTCCCGATAGGCGGATCTTGGTCCCGTCCTCGACGCCGCGCGGGAGCTTCAGGTCGATGGTCTTCCCGCCCGACAGCGTGACACGCTGGTCCTTGAGGCATGCCGCGTCGATGAAGGGGACCTTCAGGCGATAGGCGATATCGGCGCCTTTCTGCGGCTGCCTCGATCGGCCAAAACCACCGAAGCCGCCACCGCCGCCGCCCCGGCGTGACTGGTTGGCGGCGCCGAACAGGCCCTCGAACAGGTCGGAGAGGTCCGCCGCATCGCCCGAGAAGCCTCCGGGAAAGCCATCGAAGCCGCTGCTTCCCGGCCGGGGGCCGGCGCCACCGCCCCCGAACCCGCCGCCGAACGGAGCCCTCGGATTTCCGTCCTCGTCGATTTCGCCACGGTCGTAGCGGGCGCGCTTGTCCTTGTCGGACAGGAGATCATAGGCCTTCGTCACCTGGGCAAACCGCTCGGCGGCCTTGGGATTGTCCTTGTTCCGGTCCGGATGCAGCTGCTTGGCGAGGCTGCGGTAAGCCTTCTTGATTTCGGCTTCGCTCGCGCCGCGCTGAATCCCGAGCTGCTTGTAAAGATCCATATATCCCCTCTGCTGTCACCGTTTCGGTTCGCTTCAGGCCTCCGTCAAGCTTAGCTGAGCCTCGACAGCAGGATTTCAAGCGGGCAGAGGGGGCGGATGGCGGATGACCCCCTGGCCCTGTTCGATGCCTGGTTCGCCGAGGCCAAGGCAGCCGAGATCAACGATCCGGAGGCCATGGCGCTGGCAACTGCAACCCCTGGCGGCCTTCCTTCCGTCAGGATGGTCTTGCTGAAGGGCCATGGTCCGGAAGGATTCACTTTCTACACCAATGCGGACAGCAGGAAGGGCGGCGATCTGGCACTCAACCCGAGGGCTGCACTACTGTTCCACTGGAAATCGCTCCGCCGGCAGGTGCGGATCGAGGGGCCGGTCGAAGAGGTCAGCTCCGAGGAAGCCGACCGCTACTTCGCTTCCCGGAGCCGGGATTCGCAGCTTGGTGCCTGCGCATCGCTCCAGTCGCGCCCGCTGGAAAGCCGGTCGGCGTTCGAGGAACGCTACGAGGCCGTCCGACTACGGTACGAGGGCAAGGAGGTCGTCCGGCCGGAGCGCTGGACCGGCTTTCGAGTGACGCCTGAGCAGATGGAGTTCTGGAGCGACCGGGCTCACCGGCTGCACGAGAGGCGTTTGTTCAGGATGCTTCCGGATGGAAGCTGGAGCGAAGGGCTGCTTTACCCGTGAGCGGCGCCCATCATCACCATCATCATCACGGCCATTCCGGCCACCACCACGGCCACGGGACCAGCGAGCGCTCGAAGCTTACCGCCCGCGCAGCGCTTGCGAGCATCTCGATGGCGCTGTTCCTGGTCGGCCTCAAGACCTGGGCAAGCTGGGATACCGGCTCGGTCGCGATGCTCGGTTCGCTCGCGGACACGCTTCTGGACTTCATCGCCAGCCTGATCACTTTCCTCGGCGTGCGCTGGGCCGCAATGCCCGCCGACGAAGATCATCGCTACGGCCATGGCAAGGCGGAAGCCCTGGCGGCCCTTACCCAGGTGATCCTCATCACGCTTTCCGCGCTTGGAATCGCGTGGCGGGCCCTTGACCGCCTGCGCAGCGGCGAGCCGACCCAGGGGCTTGAGCTCGGCGTCGGCGTTTCGATCGTGGCAATGGTCGCGACCTTCGGACTGCTCGCCTACCAGCGCCATGTCATCCGCAAGACCGGCTCGGTCGCAATCCTCACCGACCACGTCCACTACCAGACAGACGTTCTCCTCAACCTGTCGGTGATCGCCGCGCTCCTGCTTGACCAGCTGGTCGGCTGGCGGCTTGCCGACCCCTTGTTCGGCTTCGCCATCGCCGCCTGGCTGATGTACGGCGCATGGGGCGCCGCGAGCCACTCGGTCGACCAGTTGATGGACCGGGAATGGCCCGACAGCGAACGCGAATCCTTCCTTGCCGCTACCAGGGACTATCCCGAGCTCGAGGGGCTTCACGACCTTCGGACGCGCACCTCTGGAGCGCATCGCTTCGTCCAGTTCCATGTCTGGGTGCCGGGCGACTGGACGGTCCAGGAGGCGCATGACCGGATGGACGCGGTCGAGGAAAAGCTCCAGCTGCGCTTCCCGGGAACGGAAATCATCATCCACCTCGATCCCGAGGGCCACACCGACCGGGAAGGCATTTTGCCAAAGCATCTGACGGAGACGGCGCGATGACGCCCCTGCCATTCTTCCAGGTTGACGCGTTCGCCGAGCAGCCTTTCAGCGGCAACCCCGCGGCGGTGATGCCGCTCGACCACTGGCTTGACGATGCCGTGATGCAGGCAATCGCGGCGGAGAATAATCTCAGCGAAACCGCCTTCACCGTCCCAAGCGAGCGCGACGGCGCGGACTATGAGCTCCGCTGGTTCACGCCTTCGGTCGAGGTCGATCTTTGCGGCCATGCGACGCTCGCGGCCGGCCATCTGCTCATCCGCGGCAGCGAGGTCCGGTTCGCCACTCGCTCCGGCATCCTCGTCGTCAGCCGCAGCGAAGCCGATGAGAGGCTGCTGAGGCTGGACCTTCCCGCGCCGGGACTGGCCGAGGGTTCAGATCCGGCGCTCTGCGGAGCGCTCGGACTGTCCGACCGCTCGGTGTGGATCGCCGACGGATGCAACGACAGCGCGATCGTCCCGGTGGACAGCGAGGAAGAGGTGCGCCGGGTTTCGCCGGACTTCCCGGCGCTGAGATCGATCCACCGCATGGCGATCGTAACCGCGCCGGGCCGCGAGCAGGACATCGCCAGCCGGGTCTTCGTTCCCTATCTCGGGATCGACGAGGACCCCGTGACCGGTTCTGCCCATGCAGCGCTCGTTCCCTATTGGGCCGAGCGGCTGGGCCGGAGCCGCTTCGTCGCGCTCCAGGCAAGCAGGCGGGGCGGCATCCTCGACTGCGAGCATCGCGGCGACAGGGTTATCCTCGGCGGCCACGCGGTCACCGTCATCGAGGGCCATTTCCAGATCTAGGCCGCGACCGGCTCGCCGAGCATTGCAGCCTGGGTCTCCACGATAGTTCCGCCACCAAGCAGGCGCTCGCCGTCGTAGAACACCGCCGACTGGCCAGGCGCCACGCCATATTCGGGGCTCGCGAAGGACAGCCATTTTCCGTCCCAGTCTCCGGGCACGGGCCTTGCGAGCGACCGCACCTTGGCTTCGACCCGCCCCTGGTCCTCGGCCAGCCAGTTGATGCCCTCCACCCTTGCAGCTGAGACCGCAAGTGCGCGCCGTGGCCCGACCACCAGCCTTCGCTCGCCGGGGTCGATCCTCACCACGTAGAGCGGCTCGGGCTGGCCGCCGATCTCGATCCCGCGTCGCTGGCCGATGGTGAAGTGCACGACGCCCGGGTGTTCGCCCAGCACCCTGCCTTCGAGGTCGACGATCTCGCCCGGCGCAGCGGTCTCCGGGCGCATTCGCTTGACGAGACCGGCGTAATCGCCGTCGGGGACAAAGCAGATGTCCTGGCTGTCAGGTTTGTCGGCGACCTTCAGCTTCTCCTCGCCGGCCAGCCGGCGCGTCTCGCTCTTCGGCAGGTCGCCGAGCGGAAAACGCAGATAGGCGAGCTGGTCGGCGGTCGTGCCGTAGAGGAAATAGCTCTGGTCCCGGGCCGGGTCGCGGCCCTTCCAGAGCTCGATCCGACCGCCCTGCTCGACACGCCGGACATAATGACCGGTCGCAAGACAGTCGGCGCCCAGCTCCCGCGCGAAGTCGATAAGATCGGTGAACTTCACGCCCTGGTTGCAAAGGCTGCAGGGCACGGGCGTGCGGCCACTTGCATATTCGTCGGCGAAACGCTCAATGACGCCGGTCCGGAAGCGGCTTTCATAGTCGAGAACATAATGCGCGATGCCGAGCCGGTCGCACACGGTCTTCGCGTCGTAAATGTCCTGCCCGGCGCAGCAGCTTCCGGAGCGCTTCACTGCCTCGCCATGGTCATAGAGCTGGAGCGTCACGCCGATGACTTCGGCCCCGGTCCGGGCGGCGAGCGCTGCAACGACGGAGCTGTCCACGCCGCCGGACATGGCAACGACAATTCGGGCATCGCGAGCATCGCGGCCTAGCTGGAAATTGGTCGACATCGGATGATTATTGAATTCAGTCTTTACTCGAAATTCACCCTGTCCGGCTAGACCGGGCTCGCCGGTCAACGGTGAGGGATGGGTTAATTGGCTCGATTCGACGGCAATCTTAAGGCGGCAGGGGAAGCAAGGCTCGATTTCAGCGAGCTATACTCGGTCCTCGCGGCCACCGACGAGTCGAAAATGCGCGGAAGGCAGGATGCAATTGCCTGCCTCCTCTCTGCAAGTGAAGGTTGGGAAGAGGCCAGGGCAATGCTGGGGGGTGCGTTTGCCGCGGCCAGCCGGGCGTCATGGTTAAAGGTCGGTAAGGAATGATGAAGGCAAAACTTACCCTTGTGCTTCAGTCCTTCTCAACGGCCTTCGGTTAAAAATAGCCCATCGACAATAGTTTAACGTGGTTGAGGTCTTGTAATGCTCGAGAATCAGAAAATTCGTCCCGCACAGGTCATTGGGCCGCTCGGCGAACCCCTGACGCTCGACTCGCTTCCGCCCCCCAGCACGACCCGCTGGGTGGTCCGTCGCAAGGCGGAAGTGGTCGCTGCCGTTGCCGGCGGGCTTCTGACCGTCGACGAGGCCTGCCAGCGTTATTCCCTCAGCCTCGAGGAATTCACCGGGTGGCAGCGCGCCGTTGACCGCAGCGGCATGCCTGGCCTCCGCGTGACGCGGATCAAGCATTACCGCGACCAGTACGAGCGCCAGCAGCGCTATTAAGATCTTCTTCGTCCGTCCCCAGCGGCGAAAGACTAGAGGGGTCCGGCGGGCAACCGCCGGGCCCCTTTTCGCTGGGCCGGGAATGGCTTCCCCTCCGCAGGCTGGACAAGTCCGTTACAATGCCGGAACACATTGGGGCATCGTGCGTCTGTGATGCCAGGAGGCGCCTCGCGTAAAAGAGGTGGCCCAACAGGAGGAAAGCAACATGGGTATCATCATCTGGCTCATCGTCGGTGGTGTGGTCGGCTGGCTTGCCAGCCTCATCATGCGCACCGATGCCCAGCAAGGCATTCTCATGAACATCGTCGTCGGCATCATTGGTGCCGTTATTGCCGGCCTGCTGCTTGGCCAGGGCAATATCAACCAGGGCCTTACGCTCGAGACGTTCCTCTGGTCGCTGCTCGGCGCCGTCATTCTTCTGGCGATCGTCAATCTCGTCCGCCGCGGCCGTGTGCGGTAAGTCCAGCCACGATTGAACAAGCAGGTGGGGCCGCCGGGCAGTCGTCCGGCGGCCCCTTTCCTTTATTGCAGCTCGAAGCTCATCGAGACGTTCACCTGCAGCTGCTGCGTCCCGGGCTCGATCTTCGTGTCGGCCGCTCCGCTTCGTTCGGCCATCATGGCCACCATCGGCATTGGCGGCGGCATATTATAGCCGCCGCCTTCGCTTACCGAGATGAGCCTGACCACGCGCATTCCAAGTGCCCGGGCATAGAGTTCCGCACGGGCGCGCCCGTTGGCGATCGCTTTCGCCCGGGCCTCGTCCAGCGCCGCCTCTGGCTTGTCGATAGTAAGGTTGGGCCCGTTGATCTGGTTGGCGCCCTCGGCGACCAGTGCATCGAGGATCGCGCCGGTCCGCTTCAGGTCCCGGAACCGGACATTGACCGTGTTGGTCGCTCTATAGCCGGTCAGGCGCGGCGGCCGGTTCTGGTCATACTGATATTCCGGATTGAGGTTGATGCTCGAGGTCTGGATGTCGCGGTCGGCAATGCCGGCACGCTTCAGCGCGGCCCGAACCCGTTCCATCCTCGCTGCATTCTCCTCGATCGCTGCCGTCGCAGTTGGCTGGAGGGTCTGCACTCCCGCGGAGATAATCGCGAGGTCAGGGACCCTCGTCACCTCCCCAGTGGCGCTGACGTCGAGCCTGGTGCCGCTGATCAGCGGCACCTGGACCGGCACGGTCTGGACCTGGGCCGCGGCTGCCGCGGGCACAATGGCGGCAGCGGCGGCCATCGCGGCTATCAACATGTTACGCATGGGCTTCTCCCGAACAAAAAGGGCCATCGGCCGCCTGCTTGCGACAGCGGCGATGGCCCGAAGATGAACATCTGCTAGGAAGCTAGGCGCGGCGGCGGAGGACCAGGCGGTAGATCAGCAGGATCAGGAAAGCCCCGACAATCGCCGCGATGAAGCCGGCGGCCTCGCTCTCGTCATACCAGCCAATGGACTTGCCGATGAACCCGGCCAGCAGTGCACCGGCGATTCCGAGCAATATTGTTACGACACAGCCCCCCGGGTCCTTTCCCGGCATGAGAAGCTTGGCGATGCCTCCGGCCAAAAGCCCGATGACAATCCAGCCAATGATCCCGTAATTTTCGATCATCCCTTTGTCCCTCCCTGTGATAAACAGTCGATCAAGCGTTGGAACATGCTCGTTTCAGCTTTGCAACAACGCGCGTCGGTGTGAGCGGTGCCGCCGTTCGTAGAAAAAGCCTTTCCACGAGCAGGCAACGCAGTGCAGTTGCGCCTAGTGACTTATTTGCGTAATACAGCCGCCGCGGTCCGGACCACTGCGGCTCATTACGATTGGCGGGAAGAATGCGGCTTATGAACCGGGAAACCAGTTTCTCCAGCTCCGACACGCTGGTCGTTGTCGACCGGTCAAAACGGCGGCGGAACATCATCATCGCAGCCGTTGCGGGGCTCGTGCTGCTCGTCGCGGCGATCCTGATGCTCTCGGGCGGCGGCGACGAGCCCGGTGCCGGAGCGGGAGCGCAGCAGGGCGGCGGACAGGTTCCGACCGTCACCGTGGTTGTTCCCGGGCGCCAGTCGGTCGCGCGATCCATCTCGGCTACCGGTTCGCTCGCGGCCCGCGTCGACATGCCCGTCGGCGTCGCCGGCGAGGGCGGCATGATCGCCTCCGTCCTGGTCCAGCCAGGCCAGTGGGTAAATGCCGGCCAGACCCTCGCGGTGATCGATCGCGACGTCCAGTTGAGGCAGGCCCAGCAGCTCGCAGCGCAGGTGGAAGTCGCCCGCGCCGACGCAGCGCTGGCGCAGAACGAGTTCGAGCGGAGCCAGGCCCTGGTCGGTCGTGGATTCGTGTCCAAGGCGGATCTCGATCGCAAGCGCGCAGCGCGCGACGCTGCCAATGCGCGCGTCAGGGTTGCCCAGGCCAGCCTTGCCGAGAGCAGGGCGCGGATTGGCCGCCTCGATATCCGATCGCCGTCGGCGGGCCTCGTTCTCGAGCGCAATGTCGAGCCGGGCCAGGTGGTGAGCCCGGGGTCGGGTGCGCTGTTCCGGGTCGCCCGTGGCGGCGAAATGGAACTCCGCGCACAGCTGAGCGAGGCCGACCTCGCGGCGGTGACCGTCGGATCGCCCGCCAGTGTAACGCCGGTCGGGTCAAGCCAAAGCTTTGCCGGGCAGATCTGGCAGATCTCGCCTGTCATCAGCCAGCAGAACCGCCAGGGAATCGCGCGGGTTGCGCTTCCCTATGACGAGGCGCTCCGCCCGGGTGGCTTTGCGACGGTCGAAATCGTTGCCGGGTCGCAGGAAGCACCGGTTCTCCCCGAGTCCGCCATCCTCAGCGACGAGAAGGGCAACTATGTCTACGTCGTCGGCAAGGACAACCGGGCCGAGCGGCGAGCGGTCAAGACGGGTACCGTGACGCCGGCAGGCATCGCGGTCGTCGAAGGTCTCAGCGGCAACGAGATGGTCGTCCTTCGTGCAGGGGGCTTCCTCAACCCGGGCGACAAGGTTCGGCCGCAGCTTCAGAAGAAATAAGACGGGCCGATTGGGACAAGTGGCATGAACTTCAGAAATATTTCGGCCTGGTGCATCCGCAACCCGGTCCCGCCGATCGTCCTGTTCATCGGCCTGACGCTGGCCGGCCTGGTCGCGTTCATGCGCATGGATGTCCAGGACAGCCCGGACATCGAGTTCCCGGTGGTGACCGCGAACATCAGCCAGCCGGGCGCCGCCCCGACCGAGATCGAGAACCAGATCACCCAGCTGGTGGAATCGTCCGTCCGGACGCTACCCGGCGTCCGCAGCATCAGCTCCACGGCCAGCGAGGGCTTCTCCTCGACGACCGTCGAGTTCGAGATCGGCACCGACGTCAACCAGTCGGTCAACGAAGTGAAGAACGCGATCGACCAGGTTCGAGGCGAACTGCCCGACGGGATCCTCGAGCCGCTGGTTGAAAAGCAGACGACGTCGAGCCAGCCGATCGCCTATTTCGCGGTCGCAGCGCCCGACATGACGATCGAGCAGCTCAGCTGGTTCGTCGATGACGCCGTCGCCAAGCGGCTCCTCGCGATCGAGGGGATGGCTGCTGCCGAGCGCAACGGCGGCGTGGACCGCGAGATCCGCGTCATCCTCGACCCGGCCCGGATGCAGTCGCTTGGAGTGACTGCCTCGCAGGTCAACGTGGCGCTTCGCCAGCTGAACATCAACGCCGCCGGCGGACGGGCCGAGATCGCCGGTTCGCGCCAGTCTGTGCGCGTGCTCGGCAACGCGGTCGACGCCTACGAGCTGTCGCAGACCCAGATACAGCTCGGTGGCGGGCGCACGGTCCAGCTCGCCGACATCGCCACGGTGAGCGACGGCTATGGCGAACAGATGCGCATCGGCAAGATCCGCGGCGCCCAGGTCGTCAATTTCTCGATTTCCCGCGCAAAGGGCGCGTCAGACGTCACTGTCTATGACAAGGCAATGGAAGAGCTGGCGAAGATCGAGAAGGAGAATCCCGGGGTCAAGTTCACCCAGCTGTTCACCAGCGTCGACTATACCAAGCAGCAATATTCGAGCTCGATGCTCGCGATGGTCGAAGGCGCGGTCCTTGCCGTGCTCGTGGTCTTCCTGTTCCTCAGGGACATCAGGGCGACCCTGATTTCGGCGATCGCGATCCCGCTCTCGGCAATCCCCGCCTTCTGGTTCATGGACCTGATGGGGATTACCCTCAACTCGCTTTCGCTGCTTGCCCTCGGCCTCGTCGCCGGCGTGCTGGTCGACGACGCGATCGTCGAGATCGAGAATATCGTCCGACACATGCGCATGGGCAAATCGGCATACCAGGCGTCGATCGATGCCGCGGACGAAATCGGCCTGGCGGTGCTTGCGACGACCATGTCGATCGTCGCCGTCTTCCTGCCAGTCGCCATGATGCCCGGCATTTCCGGCCAGTTCTTCAAGAACTTCGGCTACACGGTCGTCCTGGCGGTGCTGATGAGCCTGTTCGTCGCGCGAATGATCTCGCCGATGATCGCGGCCTATTTCCTGAAGGCCCATGGCGAGGCGACCCATGGCGAGGGCTGGTTGATGGACCGCTACCTGTCCGTCCTCCGCTGGTCGCTGGATTCGTCGAAGGCCAAGGAAATGCGCGCCCGGCTCGAGCCTGTGCGGCTCCGTGCCGGCTACTGGTTCGTCGAGTTCCTGTTCGTGGTCCTGGTGATCGCTGCCTTTGCAGCGACGATCGCGACCGTCCCTGGCCTGATGGCGCCGCTCGGGCTTTGGCCGATCGTACCGCTGTTCACGGGGTTCGTCCTGGCGCTCGGCGCGGGATATGTGGCCGTCAAGCTGCTCGGGATGGGAATCCGTGCCACCGGCGGCGGCGTCGCTCGCTACCATGACTATTTTGCCGGCCGCTGGACCGCCCGCTTCCGCGACCATCGCATGTGGATCATGGGGATCGGCTTCCTCGCGTTCATGCTGACGATCGGCATGTTCATGTCGCTTCCGAACCAGTTCTTCCCGACCACCAACTCGGATTTCAGCCGGGTACGCATCGAGATGCTGCCGGGTACGACGCTCAAGCAGACCGAGGCTGTCGCCGACAAGGTTGCAGCGATCATCAATGAGCAGCCGGAGACGCTCACCGCGCTCGAGAGCATCCGGGAAGGCAACGCCTTCATCTTCATTACGCTCAACAAGGACCGCGAGCGGACCAGCATCGAATATGAGCGGGACATCACTCCAAGGCTCGCCCAGATCCCGGATGCCCGGGTAAGCTTCCTCTCGCAGAGCGGCGGCGGCGGAACCGGCCGTGACATCTCGATCATGCTCTCTGGTTCTGACCCCGTCCTGCTCAACGCCACCGCGAGCAAGCTCGTCGACGAGATGAGCAGCCTCGCCGAGGTTCGTGCACCGCGCGTCAACGCGGACCTGCGCCGTCCGGAGCTGCTGATCCGTCCGCAGCTCGACCTCGCCGCCCAGCTCGGTGTCACGACCACCGCGCTGAGCCAGACGATCCGGATCGCGACGATGGGCGAGATCGACCAGAACAGCGCCAAATTCTCGCTCAGCGACCGCCAGGTGCCGATCCGCGTCATGCTGCCGGAAACGTCGCGCCGGAACCTCGACACGATCCGCAACCTCCCGGTTCCGACCGCCTCCGGCGGAAGCGTCCCGCTTAGCCGCGTGGCCGAGATCAGCTTCGGCTCGGGCCCGACGTCCATCCAGCGGTACAACCAGAACCGCCGCATCTTCATCGGCGCCGACCTTGCGCCGGGCGT
>CAZQLI010000036.1:0-12306 GCA_964594145.1 uncultured Sphingomonas sp.
ACGAGGAGATCCGCTACGAGGGCTTTGGCCCCGGCGGCGTGTCGCTGATCGTCGAGGCGCTGAGCGACAACCGCAACCGCACCGCGACCAACGTCCGGACCATCTTTTCGAAAAATGGAGGCAATCTCGGCGCAAGCGGCAGCGTCAGCCACGCCTTCGACCGGATGGGCCTGATCGAATATGGCGCCGCCGCCGGCGATGCCGACAAGGTCCTCGAGGCGGCGATCGAGGCCGGCGCGGAAGCTGTTGCAAGCGACGAGGAGGGCCATGAGATCTGGACCTCGGTCGATTCACTCCACGAGGTGGCAAAGGCGCTCGAAGCCCAGCTTGGCGAAGCCGAGGCGGTCAAGCTCGGCTGGAAACCCCAGAACGAGATCGAGCTGCGCGGCGATGATGCCGGAACGCTGATGAAGCTGATCGACACGCTCGAGGACGACGACGACGTCCAGACGGTCTGGGGAAATTATGACGTCCCCGACGAGGAGCTGGAGAAGCTGGCCTGATCATCCTGGGCCTTGATCCTGGACTTGGCACCACCGGCTGGGGACTGATCCGGGCCGAGGGCAACCGCCTTTCGCATCTCGCCAATGGCCAGCTGAAGACCGATCCGACAGAGGATTTGCCGCTTCGCCTCGCAAGCCTTGGAAGGCAGCTCGAGCAGATCATCTCCCAGCATTCCCCGGAAGCCGCCGCGATCGAGGAAGTGTTCGTCAACAAAAACCCGCAGTCGACCCTGAAGCTCGGACAGGCGCGCGGCGTGGCGCTGATGATTGCCGCCCGCGCCGGCCTCGAGGTCGGCGAATATGCCGCCCGCCTGGTCAAGAAGTCCGTTGTCGGAACCGGGGGCGCCGAGAAGGCGCAGGTTCACGCCATGGTCCAGCGCATCCTCCCGGGAGTAGCGATCATCGGCCCCGACGCTGCAGACGCGCTTGCAGTCGCCATCACCCACGCGCACCACTTGGCGAGCGCAAGGGCGGGGGTTACGCGTTAGCGATGATCGCACGCCTCCACGGGACCCTGCTCGAGACAAGCGCCGACGGCGCGATCGTCGACGTGCAGGGCATCGGCTACCAGGTCCAGTTAAGCAGCCGCACGCTCGATGCGCTCGGCCCGGTCGGTGGAGAGGTCACTCTTCTCACCGAATTGCAGGTCCGCGAGGACGGCTGGACATTGTTCGGCTTTGGCTCGGCAGGCGAACGACAGTCGTTCCGCCACCTGACCAGCGTCCAGGGCGTGGGCGGCCGGGTTGCGCTGGCGATATTGTCGGTCCTGGCGCCCGACGATCTCGCCCTGGCGGTTAGCCAGGGGGACAAGGCGATGGTCGCCCGAGCCAATGGCGTCGGTCCCAAGCTTGCACTGAGGATCGTCAACGAGCTCGCTGGAAAGCTTGGAACCCCGGCGCTTGCCGCGGCTTCCGGCACCCCGGTGCCAAGGGGCGGGCTCTCGGCGGACGCGGTGTCGGCCCTGGCGAACCTCGGCTTCAAGGCGGGTGAAGCAAGTGCTGCGGTCGCAGCCGCCCAGGCCGAACTCGGGCCGGATGCCAGCCTCGATGCCCTGGTGCGACTGGCGCTTCGAAAGTCTTCCAAGTGACGTCCAAGGCCGCTCAAGGCATCGGCAATGCTGACCAGGAGGGCGGAATGAGCGCGCGAACGGCTTCCTGCCGCTGCGGCCAGCTGAGCGCCGTGGTGACTGGTGAGCCGGTCCGGGTCTCGGCATGCCACTGCCTTGACTGCCAGAAGCGGACTGGAAGCGCCTTTTCTGCTCAGGCCCGCTGGCCCGCCGAACAGGTGAAGGCCAGTGGCAGGTCCAAAAGCTGGGCCCACCTGGCTGACAGCGGGCACCGGGTCACCCATTTCTTCTGCCCGGACTGCGGCTCCACTCTTCATTACCGGATAGAGGGGAAGTTCGAGGGGCTGGTGGCGATCCCGCTCGGCGCCTTTGATGATCCCTATTCGCTGACGCCGCGATACTCGGTCTGGGAAAAGCGGCGGCACCCGTGGGTCGGGCTGTCCGGCGCGGACATTGAACATTCCGACTAGGCGCTGGTCGATTCACCTCCCTGCGGCAGGCAGGACGTGACTCGTTGCGCGGCTCGATGCAACTTGTCACAAGCGAAGCAATGGCCACCGACCCTGCCCGACTGACAACCCCCGAGCGCACCGCCGAGGACGCGGATTCCGCGCTTCGCCCGAAAAGCCTGGACGAGTTCATCGGCCAGCAGTCGGCCCGCGAGAATCTGAGGGTCTTCGTCAACGCCGCGAGGTCCCGCGGCGAGGCGCTCGACCATGTGTTGTTCTTCGGCCCCCCCGGCCTTGGCAAGACCACGCTTGCAGGAATCCTCGCCCGCGAAATGGGCGTGGGTTTCCGGGCAACATCGGGACCGGTCATCGCCAAGTCGGGGGATCTCGCGGCGCTCCTCACCAACCTCGAGGACGGCGACGTCCTGTTCATAGACGAGATTCACCGGCTCAACCCCGCCGTCGAGGAAGTGCTATACCCGGCGATGGAGGACCGTGCCCTTGACCTCATGATCGGCGAAGGGCCCTCGGCCCGCTCGGTCCGCATCGAGCTTCCGCGCTTCACCCTGGTCGGCGCCACCACGCGCCAGGGCCTGTTGACCACGCCCCTGCGCGACCGGTTCGGCATTCCGGTGAGGCTTGCCTTCTACACGGTCGACGAGCTTGAGCAGGTCGTCCGCCGTGCGGCGCGCCTGCTTGGCGCCCCGACAACCGACGAGGGCGAGCACGAGATCGCCCGGAGGAGCCGCGGCACGCCGCGCATTGCCGGCCGGCTGCTCCGGCGCGTCAGGGACTTCGCGCACGCCGCAGGCGCCGACGCGATCGATGCCGCGGTGGCCGATCGGGCGCTTGCCCGGCTCGAGATCGACCGGCTTGGTCTCGATGCCATGGACCGGCGCTATCTCTCGATGATCGCCGAGCTATATGGCGGCGGCCCGGTCGGCATCGAAACCCTGGCCGCGGGCCTTTCCGAGCCGCGCGACACGCTCGAAGACGTCGTCGAGCCCTATCTCATTCAGCTTGGCCTAATCGCCCGCACAGCAAGAGGGCGTTGCCTAAACGGGCGGGGCTGGCAGCATCTCGGCCTTAACCCGCCCGCCGGCAGCCAGTCGGGCCTGTTCGATCCGGAGGAAAAATGAGTCTCCTTGCTGCCGTTTCGCTTTTTGCATTGCAGGCATCCTCGGCCTCCGACGCGCCCGATTATGGCCGCGGCGCCAACTGGCTGTGCCTCCCGGGACGGGCCGACCTATGCTCGACGCCGCTCCCGACCACCGCGCTCAATCCCAATGGCTATGGCTCGACCGGCCTGTCGGCGGTTTCCAGCAATCCACCGGTCGACTGTTTCTATGTCTACCCGACGATGAGCCGGGATGCTGGCATGAACAGCGACCTTAGTCCGGGCGACGGCGAGGAGAAGGCCGCCGTCACCAGCCAGTTTGCCCGCTTTGCCGGCAGTTGCAGGACATTTGCGCCGGTCTATCGGTCGATGACGCTCGGCGCCGTTGCTGCCGCCGCGGCGGGCGCGGATGTCACCGGGCCGGCGATGATGGCCTATGCGGACGTAAGGTCCGCCTGGAAGGAATATCTCGCCAAGCACAACAAGGGGCGGCCCTATGTGCTGATCGGTCACAGCCAGGGTTCGCTGATGCTCCAGCAGCTCATTGCCCACGAGATCGAAGGCAAGCCCGAAGCTGCACGCATGAAGCTCGCCATAATCCCGGGCTTCAACCTTCTCGTTCCGCAGGGGAAACTCACCGGCGGGACCCTGAAGAAGACCCCGATCTGCTCGAAGGCCGGGGAAACCGGCTGCGTCCTCACCTGGGTCAGCTTCCGCGAGAATAACCCCCCTCCCCCCGGCGCCATGTTCGGTATCGCCGACAAGCCGGGCATGACGGTGGCCTGCACCAACCCGGCGGAACCGGGCGCAAGGGGATGGGTCAGCCTCGACAGCTACTGGAATGCCCGCTCGGCACTCCCCGTGCCGGGCGGACCGATCCAGTGGTCAACCGAGGGAGCGCCGCCCTCGCCCTATCTTCGAACCGAGGGGCTGGTCTCGGCGCGCTGCGTCAACGATGGCCAGCGGGGCTATCTTTCCATCCGGACCAATGCCGATCCGGCTGACAAGCGCACCGACCGCATTGGCGGAGAAGTCGCGGTCCTTGGAATGTTCATCCCCGGCTGGGGCATGCACCTGGCCGACTTCTATGCCCCGATGGGCGACATGATTCGCCATGTTTCGGCGCTAAACCGCCCGGAATCGGCGAGCGGCCAACCGCGTTAAGGCCACTTTTCAGCCACTCAGGGTTGCCGCCGGACTCCAGCCTTGGTTAATGCCGGAGGCATGGAGCCATCTCCTTTCGATCACCCCTATCGCGGCGGATTTGTCGGCAAGGAACACCGGTTCGCGCTGACGGTTTACTTTGAGGACACCGATACGGCGGGCATCGTCTATCATGCCAATTATCTGCGCTTCTTCGAGCGGGCACGGTCCGACATGTTGCGGGCTGCCGGGATCGACCAGCGTGCCGCCCTCGACGAGGGGCTTGGCGCCTATGCCGTCAGCGAAATGGACATCAGGTGGCGCAGGCCCGCGAAGCTGGACGATGAACTCGTCGTGGTGAGCAGGATCACCCAGATCCGCAATGCTTCCTGTTCCATTCATCAACGAGTCATACGGGGCAGGGAAGTGCTTGCAGAAGCGGCGGTAACCGCGGCTTTCCTCAGCCCGGAAGGCCGTCCCCGCCGCCAGCCGGCGGAATGGATCCTGCGTTTCAAGCGACTCGAACAAGAAGGAATTTGATGCCAACCGTAGAAGCCTCAGCCGACCTGATGAGCCCTCTCCACCTGTTTCTGCAGGCGGACGCGGTGGTCAAAGCCGTCATGCTCGGCCTGCTCCTGGCCAGCATCTGGACCTGGGCGATCATCTTCACCCACTCGCTGCGGCTGCGACGGATCAACCGCGGCACCGACCAGTTCGAGCGGGATTTCTGGGCTGCAAGCGACATCGACGCGTTTCACAGCAGGCGTGGGTCGGACCCCCTGCCGATCGCGGTGGTGATGACGGCGGCGCTCGACGAGTGGCGCCGGTCGACCAAGACCAAGGTAATCGACCGGGCCGGTACCCGGGAGCGCCTTGCGAGCAGGATGAACGCCGCGGTCGCGGCCGAGCTCGATCGCCTGTCGGACCGGCTGAACATCCTGGCGACGGTCGGCTCGGTCGCTCCCTTCGTCGGGCTGTTCGGCACGGTCTGGGGCATCATGCGCAGCTTCACGGCGATCGCCGGCGCCAATAACACCTCGCTCGCGGTGGTCGCCCCGGGCATCGCCGAGGCCCTGTTCGCCACTGCCATCGGCCTGTTCGCGGCCATCCCCGCGGTCATCGCCTACAACAGGCTGACCCATGGGCTCGATCGCCACGAGGCCAAGCTTGGCCGTTTCGCCGACCGCTTTCACGCGACCCTGAGCCGCGAGCTGGAGGCCGAAGCGGGGGCTGGTCACTGATGGGTGCCAACCTTCCCTCCTCCTCGGGCCGTGGCCGGCGAAGGCCGCCGATGTCCGAGATCAACGTCACGCCGCTGGTCGACGTGATGCTGGTCTTGCTCATCATCTTCATGGTGACAGCGCCGCTCCTCGTAGCTGGAGTCCCGATCGACCTTCCTGAAAGCCGGGCCGGGGCGCTCGACCAGGAGGCCAAGCCGGTCCAGGTCGCGATTGACGGTCGTGGCACCATCACCGTCGATGACGCCCCGGTCAGCGAGGCGGAGCTTCCTGCGCTGCTGGCGCAGATCGCTGCCCAGCCGGAGCCGGCCGAGGGTCGCCGCATCTACCTGCGCGCTGATCGCGGCCTCGACTATGGCCGGGTGATGCGGGTCATGGGCGAACTCAATCGTGCCGGACTCAACCGCGTCGCGCTGGTTTCGGTGGGGCCAGAGCAACAATGAGGCTTGACCGCGCCGAATGGACCGGGACGGGAGCAGCGCTGCTGTTCCACGTCGCGCTGATCGGCGCACTTTCAATGAGCCTTGCCAATGTCGATTCCTCGCCTGAGCCACCGGCAATGGAAGTGGAGCTGGTCGAGGAAATCGGCCTGACCTCGGCGGCGCCGCAGTCGATTGCAGTACCACCGCCACCGAGCCAGGCACCGGAAATCGGTGAAGTCGAGCCCGACGAGGCACCGCCGGTCGTTCGGCCGGAGCCAACGCCGGCGCCACGACCCCAGCCCGCGCCGGCGCCCGTCCGCACCACCAAGCCGGCCCCGCCGAAACCGGCACCGTCCAAGCCTGCACCCAGGGTCTCGCGGATCGGAGATGATTTCCTCAAGGGGATCGGGGAAGCGCCCTCGTCGAGCAAGTCCGAACCAAGGCCTGCCGCGCCCACGTTCAGCGCCAAGGCCCGGGCAAGCGTCGGCCAGGCCATCCTCCGCCAGGTGCAGCCGTGTGCCGACCGGCAGCCCTATATCGGGGAGGGCGCCAACCAGGTGCGCCTCACCATCAATCTCAAGCTCTCCCGGAGCGGGCGGCTGATCCGGCCGCCAGTCGTCCTGCGCACGGCGGGAGACCCGGATCTGCGCGCCAAATATGGCGAGCTGCTTGAGGACCAGGTGCGCCGCATCTTCGCGCAATGCACCCCGCTTCGCCTGCCTGCCGAGCTATATGATACAGCTGACGGCGGCTGGAATGATTTCACTTTCACCTACAGGGTAAACTGAGCCATGCGATTCATCCTAACTCTCCTGCTGACCGGGCTCGCCGGAGCCGCCATCGCCCAAGATTCGCAGGATTCACCGCCGGAGCTGGTCGGCGGAAGCGTCAGGACCAATGTCGCAATCGCCGTCCCAGTGATGCCAGGCGACATGATCGGCCGCCAGGTTTCCGAGGTGATCGCGAGCGACCTGCGCTCGACCGGAATGTTCACGCCGCTCGGACCCGGCGGACTTCCCGGCTATCCGGTCGCCGAGGCCGGCAATCCCGCCTATCCGAGGTGGCGCAATGCCGGTGTCGCGGCGCTGGTGTCGGGCTATATCGAGACCCGTCCCGACGGCCGGATGACCATTGCCTGCTACCTCCACGACGTCACCGCGGGTCGCGAGCTTGCCCGCCAGGGCTTCGCGGTTACCGGAAGCGACTGGCGCCGCGCGGCGCACAAATGCGCCGACCTCGTCTACTCGCGCCTGACGGGCCAGCAGCCCTATCTCGACACCCGCGTCGTCTATGTCGCCGAGACCGGGCCGAAGAATAACCGGCAGAAGCGGGTCGCGATCATGGACTCCGACGGTAGCAACCACCGCTACCTCACCGTTGGCCGGCACACGGTGGTCACGCCCCGCTTCTCGCCGGCAGGCGACAAGCTCGTCTATGTCAGCTACATCGGCCGCCGGCCCCGCGTCCTGCTCTACGATGTCGCGAGCGGTTCGGAGCGGCTGCTGATCCCGGGCAATCACATTACCTTTGCGCCGCGCTTCTCGCCCGATGGCCGCAACGTCGTCTTTTCGATGGCCGACGGCGGCAACACCGACATCTACATCGTGTCGGTCAACGGCGGCCCGCCCCGGCGCCTGACCAGCGCGCCTGGCGCGGATACCTCGCCGAGCTTCTCGCCCAACGGGCGCCAGATCGTGTTCGAGAGCGACCGGTCCGGGACGCAGCAGCTCTACGTGATGGGCGCGGATGGTTCCAACCAGCGCCGCATCAGTTTCGGCGGCGGACGCTATGCGTCGCCGACCTGGAGCCCGACCGGCGACCTCATCGCATTCACCAAGATCGCCGGGACGTTCCGCATCGGGGTGATGAACGCGGGCGGCGGCGGCGAACGCATATTGACCGACGGCTGGCAGGACGAGGGCCCAAGCTGGGCGCCCAACGGCCAGTTCGTGATGTTCCATCGCACCCCGCAGGGTGCCGGAGCCGCGCGCCTCTACGCCGTGCCGGTAAGCGGCGGCCGCGCAAGGATCATGCCGACCCCGGTCGGAGGGTCGGACCCCAGCTGGTCGCCGCTGAACAGCTGACAGGCTATCATTGGTTCAAGATCAGGGAATTTCCCCAAGGAGTGAAAAATGAAAAAGACCTTTGTGATTGGCATGACCGCGGTCGCACTGACGATGGGTGCCTGTGCGAAGCGGACTCCGCCGCCCGAGCCGATTAGTGAAGGCCCGGTAGCCCCGCCGGTCGATCCCAACTCGACCGATCCCAACAGCCTCGAGGTCGTCGAGCTTCCCGCGCTACAGGCGGATCTCGTCGCCAAGGCCGGGTCGGACACCATTTATTTCGGGACCGACGAATATTCGCTGGACCAGGCGTCGCAGGCGACGCTCGCCGCCCAGGCCCGGTGGCTGATTGCCAATCCCAATGTCCGGGCTTCGATCGAGGGCCACGCCGACGAGCGTGGAACTCGTGAATATAACCAGGCGCTTGGCGAGCGCCGGGCCAACGCGGCCCGTGATTTCCTCGTCGCCCAGGGCGTCCCCGCGTCGCGGCTGGTAACCACCAGCTGGGGCAAGGAGCGGCCCGTCGCGCTTGGATCCAATGAAGAAGCCTGGGCGCAGAACCGCCGCGCAGCGACGGTCGTCATTCGCTAATCTACCCCGCCCGGCGAGGCATGCACTCGCCGGGCCTTTTTCCCGGCGTTACAATGAGCGGGCCGGCTTGGCCCGCCCGGACAGTCAGGCAGCGAAGCGCTGCTGGTTGCAATGACCGAGCCAGCTGCGCGCCTGGCGCTGCGCTTCGGCGATCTCGCGGGCCGTCATCTCGATCGAAATTTCAGCGCGGCAGGCCTGGCTGCGGGTGTCACCCGACAGCGCAGCGAGGTTGAACCACTTATGTGCCTCGATGAGATCGACCGCGACGCCGCCCCGGCCCGTCGAATAGGTCACCCCAAGCTCATAGAGCGCGTCGACACTGCCTTTTTCCGCGTCCGCGATCCGGCTGCGAAGGAGGAAGTCGATACCTTTCTGACTGGTCGCCATTGCAATAATCCCTGTTTTCCCTGTTCGTCTGGCGAGATTCGCGCCCAACCAGCAAAGAAATGGTTAACGGGCCGGTGACCAAGATAGCCGCTGTGTCCCAAATGCGACTTTTAGAGCCATTGCGATGTTGCAGGCGCCCACCGCTTTTCCTTCCAGACGCCTTGAAAAGCTGCCGTCCCGCGCCGCGGCGTCGGCCACGAGAGAATCTGGTTCCAGTTTGGATGCAATTGGCGGGCCGCGGTGCCGGCGCTCGAAAAAAGTGCCCCGGTTCAGGCTTTTGATCCGGCCGCCGGGACCGGGATATTGTCGATGAGGCGCGTCGAGCCGATCACGGCCGCCGCGATCAGCCGGCTCTCTTTGCCTGGGTCCTCGACAGGCTCAAGCGTCACCGGGTCGACCAGGGCGACATAGTCTATCCGCGAAAAGCCTGCCGCGGTGAGGCTATGCCTCGTCTCGGCGAGGGCGAGGGCCACCGGTTCTCCTCCAAGGATGGCTTCGCGCGCCTGCTCGAGGCTGTTGGGAAGTGCCAGCGCCCGGCCTCTCTCCTCGGCAGTGAGATAGGCGTTGCGCGACGAGAGGGCGAGCCCGTCCGAGTCCCGCACCGTGGCGACCGAGCGGACCGAAACGCCAAGTCCAAGATCGGCTTCCATCCGGCGGATGACTGCAAGCTGCTGGAAATCCTTCTCCCCGAAGAAGGCAAGGTCCGGCCGGACGGCAGTGAACAATTTGGCTACCACCGTTGCGACCCCGTCAAAATGCCCGGGCCTTGCCGCCCCGTCCCAGCGATCGCTCACTCCCGAAACGCTGATTTTCGTTGCGAACCCTTGTGGATAGAGCTGGTCCGGCGCAGGCATCCAAAGGAGGTCGCAGCCCGACTGGCGAAGCAGCCCGGCATCCTCTTCCTCGCGCCGCGGGTAGCGATCGAGATCCTCGTTTGGCCCGAACTGCAGCGGGTTGACGAAGATCGACACGACGACCCGGTCCGCTTCCTTCCGGGCTGCCGCGACCAGTGCCAGGTGACCGGCGTGGAGCGCTCCCATGGTCGGGACCAGCGCAATGGACTCGCCCGCCTCGCGCCAGCCGAGCATTGCCGGTGATAATTCGCTTAACCTTCTAATGATTTGCATGCGATTCCGGCCTTCGGTATTCCAGCGCTGGGGCCGCTCCATATTCGGGCGGTTGTGGGTATCACAAGGGGAATAGCAGGCCATGGGCCAGCCGCACTTCATCGTCTTCGCCAATGAAAAGGGCGGCACGGGCAAATCGACCACCGCGGTCCACACGGCCATTGCGCTGGCGGCGTCCGGGCACCGGGTCGCAGCGCTCGACCTCGACCAGCGCCAGCGCACCATGACCCGCTACCTTGAGAACCGCGACGCGACCATGCGGCGACTGGAGCGGCAGCTTCCGGGCGCCCTATACGAAGTGCTCGACGACCAGACGGAAGCCGGGCTCGAGGCCGCGGTCGCGAGGCTTTCGGCCGATGTCGACGTGCTGGTGATCGACACGCCGGGCCGCGACGACCCGGTCGCCCGTTCGGCAATCCTCATGGCCGACACGCTGGTGACCCCGATGAACGACAGTTTCGTCGACCTCGATCTCATCGGCCAGGTCCACCCGGAAAGTTTCAAGGTGACCAAGCCGAGCTTCTATGCCGAGCTCATCTGGAACAGCCGGACGCAGCGGGCGAAGCAGACCGGGCGAAGCGTCGACTGGGTGGTCCTGAGGAACCGCCTCCAGCATATCCAGTCGCACAATCTCCAGCGCGTCGGGGCGGCACTTGACGAGCTCGCCCGGCGGGTGGGCTACAGGGTCATCCCGGGCCTTGGCGAGCGCGTCATTTATCGTGAACTTTTTCCCAAGGGCCTGACCCTCCTCGACATGGCCGAGATCGGCGACGTCGGCCTTGGCCATATCGCCGCCCGCCAGGAGTTGCGTGAAATGATCGCCGGGCTGGCCGTTCCGGGAGCCGACGAGGCAAGCCAGCCGCGGGCGGCAGTCGGCTAGGGAACAACTTCGGCCAGTCCGTCATTGCCGGATCGCAGCTGCTTGCGCCAGTAAGGCCGCAACGCTGCGACGCAGGCCTGTCGCCCGCGTTGACGAAGAAGATCATCGGAGAAATGCTCATTCATGGCTCACCAGTGCAACCCCACGATACTTCGCGAATATGATGTTCGGGGCATCGTCGGAGAGACCCTGACCGGGGCTGACGCCTACGCGCTCGGCCGAAGCTATGCGACGCTCGCATTGTCGGAATCCGCCCGAAAGGTGGCGGTTGGCCGCGATGGCCGTACCCATTCCCCGCAACTGGAGAGTGAACTGGTTCGCGGGCTGGTCGAGGGAGGACTCGATGTCGTGCGGATCGGGCTTGGTCCGTCGCCGATGCTCTATTTCGCGGTTGCGACACTTGACGTCCAGGGCGGTATCCAGGTCACCGGAAGCCATAACCCCGCCAATTACAACGGCTTCAAGATGCTGTTGAACAGCCGCTCGGTGTTCGGCGAGGAGATCCAGGAGCTCGGGCGCCTTGCCGCGGCGGGTGACTGGAGCAAGGGCGAGGGACAGGTCGAGGAGACCGACGTCACCGACGCCTATGTCGACGCTCTAACGCGCAACTTCGAGGGAAAGGCCTATCGCATTGGCTGGGATGCCGGGAACGGCGCCGGCGGGCCGATCGTCGAGCGGCTGGTCGAGCGCCTGCCGGGCGAGCACCACACGCTATATACGAAGATCGACGGCAATTTCCCGAACCACCATCCCGACCCGACCGTCGAGGCCAACCTCGCCGATCTCAAGAAACTCGTCGCCGACAAGGGGCTCGACTTCGGCTTTGCCTTCGACGGCGACGCCGACCGGATCGGTGCCGTCGACTCCAAGGGCCGGGTGATCTGGGGCGACCAGCTTCTCATCATCCTTGCCGGACCGGTGCTCGAGGAGCAGCCCGGGGCCACCATCATCGCCGACGTGAAGGCAAGCCAGACGCTGTTCGACCGTATCGCGGCAATGGGCGGCACCCCGTTGATGTGGAAGACCGGGCACAGCCTCATCAAGTCGAAGATGAAGGAGACCGGCGCTCCCCTGGCCGGCGAGATGAGCGGGCATATTTTCTTCAAGCATCGCTGGTATGGGTTCGACGATGCTCTTTACGCAGCGGTTCGGACGATCGATGCCGTGTCAGCAAGCGGCAAAACCCTGACCGAACTGCGGGACGAGATGCCCGTTTCGGTCGCGACCCCCGAGCTGAGATTCCAGGTCGATGAAATCCTCAAGTTCGCTATCGTCGACGAAGTCGCCGGTCGGCTGGCATAGACCGGAGCCGACGTGAAC
>CAZQLI010000037.1:0-6371 GCA_964594145.1 uncultured Sphingomonas sp.
GGGTCGTCTTGCCGGTACCCGAGAGACCGAAGAAGATCGCCGTGTCGCCGGCCGGGCCGATGTTGGCCGAGCAGTGCATCGGCATGATGCCCTTCACCGGGAGGAGGAAGTTCAAGAGCCCGAAGACGGACTTCTTCATCTCGCCGGCGTAGGCAGTGCCGCCGATCAGGACGAGCTTCTTTTCAAGGTCGATGGCGATCACCGTCTCGCTGCGGCAGCCGTGACGGGCAGGATCGGCGCGGAAGCTCGGAAGGTCGATGACCGTATATTCCGGAGTGAAGCCGGCAAGCTCGGCGTCTTCGGGACGCACCAGCATGGTGCGGATGAAAAGATTATGCCAGGCGAGCTCGTTGATGACCCGGACCTTGACCCGGTGCTCCGGCTGGGAACCGCCGTAAAGGTCGGCGACGAACAGCGTGTCCTTGCCGCGCAGATGCTCGATGAAATCGGCGTAGAGGCGATCGAACTGGTCCTGCTCCATCGGCAGGTTCGACTTGCCCCACCAGACGGCGCCTTCGCTGACCGCGTTGCGAACGACGAACCGGTCCTTGGCCGACCGGCCGGTATGCTTGCCGGTCTTCACTACCAGCGGGCCATGCTTTGCAAGCTGGCCTTCACCCCGCGCGACTGCGAACTCGACAAGCGGTGCCGTTGTCAGGTTCCAGTGAATCTCGGCCTCAGTGGCAATTCCCTGAGTCGCCAGCTGGTGCGCCGGGGTGCGCTCGCTCACGTCAATTTTCTCCCAGAATAGCACTGGCAATGCCCGGCCGGACATTACCGCATACGTATGCGAGGCGGCCTATACATAGCGCGGGGGTCGCGGTCAAAGCTGGCCGGGCGCACTTGTTTCACCATGCCGCGCTGGTTATCCCCACGCATTGCCAAGGAGCTGGGATGACGCACGTGATCGCGCTCGTCGACGACGACCGCAATATCCTGACATCGGTGTCGATTGCTCTCCAGGCCGAGGGGTTCCTCACCCGCGTCTACACCGACGGCCAGACCGCGCTGAAGACCTTCGCCGACAACCCGCCCGATCTCGGGGTCTTCGACATCAAGATGCCGCAGATGGACGGGATGGAGCTGCTGCGCCGGGTCCGCGAGCTTGGCGGCGCCACCGGCTCGATGCCGGTCATCTTCCTGACTTCCAAGGACGACGAGCTCGACGAGGCGCTTGGCCTCGCGATGGGCGCCGACGACTATATCTCCAAGCCATTTTCCCAGCGCCTGCTGATCGCGAGGATCAGGGCGCTCCTGCGCAGGCAGGACCTTGCCCGGGGAGTCGGCACGTCCACCGCGCAATCAAGCGCCGAGGAGCTCCCGCTGCTGGAACGGGGCAGGCTGGTGATGGACCCGGCCCGGCACAAGGTATTGTGGGACGGCAAGGAAGTAACGCTGACGGTTACCGAGTTCATGATCCTCGAGGCCCTCGCCCAGCGCCCCGGGGTCGTGAAATCGCGCAACCAGCTGCTCGATGTCGCCTACCAGGACGATGTCTATGTCGATGACCGGACGATCGACAGCCATATCAAGCGCATCCGCCGCAAGTTCAGGGCGGTGGATTCCCAATTTGATGCGATAGAAACACTTTATGGCGTCGGTTACCGTTTCGGAGAGGAATGACGAGGCCGACCTCGCCCTGACCTGGTCGGGGCGCTGGACCTTGGCCCACCGCATTCTCGCGGTGAACCTGCTGACGCTTGTCCTTGTCGCGCTCGCCATCTTCTTTCTCGATGCCTACCGCAACCGGCTGGAAAAGGAGCGGGTCCAGAAGGTCGAGGCGGAAGCCGAGATGGCCGCCACCGCTCTCCAGTCGGTTCCAGAGGAGGCACGCGAGCAGCTGATGGCGAGCTTCTCGCGGCAGAACGGCACTCGGATCCGCGTCTATGCGGCAGGCGGAGAGCAGGTACTCGACAGCTGGCGGCTCAGCGGCCCGACCTACCGGCTGCGCGACCCGGCAACGCAGAAATGGACGAAAGACGTCGCCCGGGCGCTCGACCGGGGCTTCAACGCCCTGGTCGGCGAGGAAAGCGACGAGGATTTCGTCGAACCGGCGGTTGATCGCGCCGAGGCATGGAGCGAGGTGATCGCGGCCAGGGGCTCGGGCAAGACCGAGTCCGAAGTTCGCCAGGCACCGGAGCTTACTCCCGTCTTCTCCGCGGCCGCACCCGTCGCCGGCGGCGCCACCCTCCTCGTTACCGACAATGACCGTGACTTCACCAAGCGGGTGCGAAAGCAGCGTGCGGGACTATTGATTGCTCTTGGTGTCGTTGCAGCGCTGTCGGTGCTGCTCTCGCTCTTTCTTGCAAGGACCATCGTTCGCCCGCTTCGCAGAATTGCGCTTGCGGCGCACCGGGTCCGGCTCGGCCGGGCGCGCGAGGTGAAGGTGCCCCGCCTCCCCTCCCGCACCGATGAAATCGGCCTCCTTGCCCGCTCGATCAGCGACATGAGCCAGTCCCTGCGGCAGCGGATCGACAATATCGAGGCCTTCGCTGCCGACGTAACCCACGAGCTCAAGAACCCGCTGGCGTCGCTCCGCTCGGCGGTGGACGGCCTGGAACGGATCGAAGACCCGGCCCTGAGAAAGCAGCTCGTCGACGTGATCCGGCAGGACGTTGTCCGCCTCGACCGGCTGATCAGCGATGTCGGCGAGGCCGCGAGGACGGATGCCGAGCTCGCGCGGGCCCGCTTCGAGCCGGTCGACCTCGGCGACCTCATCGGCCAGCTGGTCAAGTCCTGGGAATCGCGGCGCGAGACCGGGAGCGTCAGGCTGGCATTCGCCCGTCCGCGGCGGGCGAGCGCGATCGTCATGGGTGAGCCCGGGAGACTTGCCCGGGCCATCGACAACATCATCGACAATGCCATCAGCTTCTCGCCACCGGGCGGCCTGGTCGAGATCGCCGCCACCCATGTCGGCGACGAGATCCGAATCCGCATCGACGATGAAGGACCTGGTGTCCCCGAGGCCCTTCGTGAGGCGATTTTTAACCGCTTCCATTCAGTAAGGCCCCAGGCTGAAAGCTTCGGGCGCCATTCGGGGCTCGGGCTGGCCATTGCCCGCGCAATCGTCGAGGGGCATGACGGGGAGATTGATGTGACGGACCGCGACGACGCGCCTTCTGGAGCGCGCTTTACCATCATCCTGAAGGCAGCAGACAGGCAATGACCAGTGCGCGGCTCAGCTCCGAAAATCTCCATGCCTCGACGGTTGCGCTCGACGGGCGGGCGGTGCTCATTTGCGGGCCCTCGGGCTCGGGAAAGTCGGACCTTGCACTGAGAATGCTCGATCGCGGCTTCACCCTCGTCAGCGACGACCGGACGATGGTTCGCAAAGAAGGGGCCCAGCTGATCGCGTCCGCCCCGCCCGCGATTCGCGGGAAGCTTGAAATCCGGGGCATGGGGATATTCGACATGGAAACCGTCTCCGACGTCCCGGTCGCGCTCATTGTCGAGCTGACCAGCGACATCCAGCGCCTGCCCGACGACAGCCGCACCCGGCTGATCCTCGGAACCGGGGTGCCGCTCATCAGCGTCGACGCGCTGACCGCCTCGGCGCCTTCCAAGGTCTCGTTAGCGCTCGACAGGCTCGGCCTTCGAAACTGACATGGGTACCAGGCCCAAGTCTGTCCCGCGGCTCCTTCTCGTCACCGGCATGTCCGGCGCCGGAAAATCGACGGTCCTCGCCGCCCTTGAAGACATGGGCTGGGACTGCGTCGACAATCTCCCGGCGCACCTGCTCGAGCAATATGTGCGGGGCGAAAGGCCGTCCGCGCAGAAGCGGCCAATGGCCGTTGGCATGGACATGCGCAGCCGCGGATTCAATCCCCGGCGCCTTCCCGAGCTGGTCCGCTCGCTCGAGGGCGTAACTCCCGAAATCCTCTATCTCGATTGCGCGGGCTCCGAGCTTGCGCGGCGGTATGACGAGACACGGCGCCGCCATCCGCTTGCCGCCGATCGCCCGGCGGAAGACGGTATAGCAAAGGAGCGTGCGGCGACTGCTCCGCTCCGCCTTGCAGCGGACACGCTCATCGACACGACCGACCTTGCACCGGTCGAGCTTCGCGAGGAGCTCCGGCGGCGTTACGGCGGGCAGGTCGACGAGCCGGTCATCACCATTGTCTCGTTCGGGTTCGCCCGCGGTATCTCGAGAACGGCAGACCTGGTCTTCGACATGCGCTTCGCCGACAATCCCTATTGGGTCGACGATTTGAGGCCACTCACCGGGGAGGACGAGCCTGTCCAGGACTATTGTTCGAGTGACCCGGGCTGGGACCCTGCAATGGCCCAGATCGAGACGCTGTTAATCGGGCTCATTCCCCGTTATTGGGCCGCGGGCAAAAACTATCTAACGGTAGCATTTGGCTGCACGGGAGGACGCCACCGCTCGGTTGCGGCGGCTGTTGAAATGGCGAAGCGGTTGCGAAGCGCGGGGTTTTCTCCGAATGTCCGGCATCGAGACCTCGCGATTCCGCCGAGCGATAGGAATGAAGGACAACCCGCAGATCCAGGGATGCGGGGCAAATGATTATGCGGGTGATTGAATGATTGGATTAGTGCTGGTGACCCACGGCCGACTGGCGGCCGAGTTCATCACGGCCATGGAGCATGTCGTTGGCCCCCAGCAGGCGGTCGAGGGAATCTGCATCGATGCGGACGACGACATGGAAATGCGCCGCAAGGAGATCGCCGAGGCAATCCAGCGCTGCGACCAGGGCAAGGGTGTCATCATCCTCACCGACCTGTTCGGTGGAACGCCTTCCAACCTCGCGATCAGCCTGATGAAGAGCGAGAATGTCGAGGTGATCGCCGGCGTGAACCTGCCGATGCTGATCCGGCTCGAGGGAGCCCGCAAGGCAATGAGTGTCCGCGCCGCCGTCGCTGCTGCCCGCGAGGCGGGCCGCAAATATATCTCGGTCGCCTCCGAGATCCTCGGCGAGGCCGTCGCTTGAGCTCCTGCTCGCGGACAATTCTCATCACCAACAAGCGCGGCCTCCATGCCCGCGCGAGCGCCAAGTTCGTCAACCTTGCCTCGAACCTGGACGCGACGGTCGAGGTGGAAAAGGACGGCAACAGGGTCGTCGGGACCTCGATCATGGGCCTGATGATGCTTGGCGCCGCGATGGGCGATTCGATCGTCATCCATTGCAAGGGCGATCGCTGCGACGAGGCGCTCGAGCAGCTGGCCGCCCTCGTCGAGGGGCGGTTCGGGGAAGACTAGGTCGACGTTCCCGCCGGGCGCTGCTTTTCATGGAGAAGGCTCCCCGCAATTCTCCCCCGGGGCTAAGGAGCAGCAATGCCGCGCGAGATTACTTCCTTTTCCAATGCGACCGTGAAGCTGCTGCGGTCGCTTCGCGACAAGAAGGCGCGCCGCGAGGAAGGCCTGTTCCTCGCCGAAGGTCTTCGGATCCTCGCCGAGGCCCGCGATGGCGGCAAGCTGCCCGAAATCATCGCCTATTCATCGACCGGGCGGCTCCACCCGCTCGCCGCCGAGATCGTGGCCGAAGCCGAGGCCAGTGGCGCCGATGTCATCGAGACTTCAAGCGACATACTCAGCAAGATGTCGGGCAAGGATAATCCGCAGGCCATCCTCGGCGCATACCGCCAGCCTCAGACCTCGCTTCGAGCCATCGACCGCAATGCATCGCCGCTATGGATCGTCGCCCAGTCCCTGAGGGATCCGGGAAATATCGGGACCATCCTGAGGAGCGGGGACGCGACGGCCGCGGGCGGCCTGATCCTCCTCGACGAAAGTGCCGACCCCTTCTCGGTGGAGGCGGTCCGGGCTTCCATGGGCGCCATTTTCACCCAGCAGCTTGCGACCGCCCGCTGGGAGGAGTTCATCGCATGGCTTCGGGACGGTCCGGGCCAGCTGGTCGGAACCAGCCTGAGGACCGAGCAGGACTATCTCGAGGCGGATTATCTCCAGCCCTGCTTCCTGTTGATCGGCAATGAAAGCCAGGGGCTCCCGGAAGCCTATGAGGACCAATGCGACCTACTCGTCAAAATGCCGATGATGGGCCGCGCGGACAGCCTCAACGCGGCAGTCGCCGCCTCGGTCATGGCCTTTCAGGTTCGAGCAAGCTGGCGGAACCGATAAAGGACCGGGAGGTTTGTTCCGCCATGAAAACAATTGCACTTCTTCCGCTTTGCGCGCTCGCCCTTGCCGCATGCGATCCTTATTATGGGGCTGGTAATCCCCAGCCCTATCCGGGAGCCCCGCAAGGCTATCCCGAGCCTGGCTATCCGCCATATCCGGACACGCCGGGCTATCCCGCTCCGGGCTATCCTGCTCCGGGATACCCCGAGAGCGGCTATCCACCCTATCCTGCCCCGGGCTATCCCGCGCCCGGCTATCCCGCGCCCGGCTATCC
>CAZQLI010000037.1:6471-12186 GCA_964594145.1 uncultured Sphingomonas sp.
CACCCTATCCTGCCCCGGGCTATCCCGCGCCCGGCTATCCCGCGCCCGGCTATCCGGCCCCCGGCGGAGTCAGCCAGGGCGCCCCTTATCGAGCGATTGGAACCGAGCCCTTCTGGGACCTCGAGATTGGCCGTGACATGGTCTTCACCGATCGTGGCACCAGCGTCAGCGTGAGCCAGCCAACGCCGGTCCCGATCCAGGGAGTTGCAGGTCCAATCTACCGTACGCCCAGGATCGAGGTGAACATTACCCACCGGCCGTGCAGCGACGGCATGAGTGATCGCAGCTACCCGGATTCGGTCCAGGTCTATGTCGATGGCAGGATGTACGGCGGCTGCGGTGCGCCGGTAAGCTTCTTCACCCAGGTCGACGAGACCGGCCAGCTGCGCCCGCCGGCCCCGCCGGTCGGTGCCCCGGTGGTCGACCTCCGCAGCACGAACTGGAGGGTGGTCGCGATCAACGGCACCCGGACACCCGCAAGCAATTTCTACCTGAACTTCATGCCCGACGGTCGCATCGGCGCAAAGTTCGGCTGCAACTCGCTCGGTGCCGGTTACACCCAGTCGGGGAATATCCTTAGCGTCGGCGCGATTGCCGCCACCAGGATGGCCTGTCCCGACATGAGCTTCGAGAACCAGGGTTCGCAGATCCTCGAAAGGCCGGTGACGGTCAGCGGGGTCGGGGATCGGCTGACCCTCTCCAACGCCCGGGGTTCGATAGAGCTCGCGCGGGCCCGCTGAGGCGGCACCGGCCGGACTTCGATTGGTCAGGCCGCTGCCTCGTCCTCGTTTACCGCTGGCTTCGCTGCTGGTGATGCGAGCTTGGTCAACGGGCGCGGAGCCGCTTCCACCAGGGGCGGCTCCGCCAGCTCCTTGGCACTCCCCGCTCCAAGGGCCTCGAACCTGCGGGCCTGGGTAAAGACCTGGCTCTCGAAGCTTCCGACCATCTGGTTGTAGGCCGTGTTCGCGGTGGCGAGGTTCTTTCCGACCTTTTCCATGTGCTGCGCCATGGTCGACAGGCGCGAGTGCAGCTCCTTGCCCAGGGCCGCGATTTCCTCGGCGGCCTCGTTCAGCTTTTCCTGCCGCCAGACGCTTGCCACCGTTCGAGCGATGGCAACGAGGTTGGTCGGGGTTGCAAGCAGCACCTTGCGCTCGAACGCCCATTCCCAGAGCCCGTCGTCCTGTTCGAGCGCTGCCGTCAGGAAATGTTCGCCGGGAATGTACATGACGACATAGTCGGCGGCGTCGTCGAACTGTGACCAATAGGACTTCGAGCCCAGCTGCTGTGCGTGGGTCCGGATCGAGGCGACGTGGGAACGAAGATGGGCAAGCCTGCGCTCGTCGTCCACTTCCTCGGACGCATCGAGGTAGGCGTTGAGCGAGCATTTGGCATCGATGACGAGCTTGCGGCCACCGGGAAGGTTGACGATCACGTCGGGCCGAAGCCGTCCCTCGTCGGTATTGACCGAGACCTCCGTCGTGAAATCCGCATGGGCACTGAGGCCGGCATGTTCGAGCACGTTCCTGAGGCTATGCTCGCCCCAGCGCCCGCGGGCCTTTGGCGAGGATCGCAGCGCGTTCACGAGGTTGCGGGTCTCGTCGCGGACCTGCCCCTGGCCCGCGCGGACCAGCTCGACGGCCTCGCGGAGCCCCGCATAATGGTCGACACGCTCCTTTTCGACCCGCTGCAGCCCTTCCTCATAGCGTTTCAAGGTCGCCTCGACGGGCTGCAGCAGTGACTGGAGCTTTGTCTTCGTTGCCTCGTCCGCCTCGCTGAATCGCTGGTCCGCCTTGGCAAGGAAATCCTTGTGGGCCTTCTCGAGCAGCTGGTCGCCAATTTCCCGGAACTGGGTGACAAGCGCGTCGCGGTTGGCAGCAAGATCCTTCATCCGCTGGTCGAAGTGGGCCGCTTCGGCGCGAAGCCTTGCAAGTTCCGAGTGCAATGGGACCGCCCCGTCGCGCGCCTCGTCGCGCTCGGCGGTGACCGATTCGAGCTGGGACCTCAGCGACTGCGCCAGCGCCGACGCCTCGGCCTGCCTTCGCGAACCAAGGAGCCAGCCAAGGAGGCCGCCGACAAGCAGCCCGACGATCGCAGCAATAATTAGGCCGGCCTCCATCATCCCCTCCCTTACGCGGAACGAAAGTAGAACCTAGGCCTGTTTACGGGAAGGCTCAAGCCTCATCCGCATTTGGCGGCCAGCCGGGGGCAGGCCCCCTCGCTCCGGGCCCAAGATATTCACATTTCCCGAGATTTTTGCGCAAGGACCCAGTGATCGGGCGACGCGTTCGCGGCAATTTCAGGCCTCGGTCCTGGCGACCTGCTCCATTTCGAGCTCATGCGCTTCGGGTGGCTCGCAGGGAGCCGGCTCCGGGCTTGCAACGACCGAGAAGCGGGCTCCTTCGCTGATCAGCCGGTGAACCGGGCATTTGCGTGCAATTTCGACCAGCTTGTCATGCTGTTCCTCGTCGAGTGGGCCGTCAAATGTCAGCCGGACGTCGAACCGGTCACGAGGCGATTCGCCGTCTTCCTTGCTGTGGCCGACGCCGGTTCTTATGCGATGGACCGGCCAGCCCTTGCGATCGGCATAAAGGCGGACTGTCATGGTCATGCAGGCCGCGATGGCCGCGCTCACGAGCTGGAAAGGCGACGGGCCATTGTCCAGCCCGCCAAAGTCGGTGGGCTCGTCGGCAAACATGAGGTGTCGCCCGGTCCGGATTTCGACCTCGAACTTTCCCCTGCCCGTTTCCACGGCCTCGACATCGGTCGGCTGCGCCGCCTCGGGCGCCGGTTCGACATAGGCGTCCGCCCAGGCGGCGATCAGTCTTGCTGCCCGGGCCGCGTCCTCCTTGCCCGTGAGGAGGTGGTCGGCCCGGTCAAGCGACATGAAACTCTTCGGGTGTCGCGCCGCGGCAAAGATTTGCGTTGCATGGTCGAGGGAGACCAGGTTGTCCGTCGGCGCATGGAGCACGAGCAGCGGGCGGCGAAGCGAGGCGATCCGCTGCCCCTGCTCCTGGCCCCGCAAGCTCTCGACAAGCGCCCGGCCCACCCGGAACGGCCGGTCGGCAAGCCGCACCTCGGCGCTGCCCTCGCGTTCGATCTTATCGAGGTCCGCCGGTGCGAACTGCCGGAGTGCGTGCGCCACGTCGAACGGCGCGTTGATCGTCGCCACGGCGCGGACCGTGGAGCACTGGCCTGCTGCCGCCAGCACTGCCGCACCGCCGAGACTGTGCCCGACGAGAAGACTGACCGGCCGACCGCCCTCGGCCATGGTCTTGCACGCGCCGACGAGGTCATCGACATTCGAGGCGAAGCTGGTCTCGGCGAACTCGCCCTCGCTCTGGCCAAGGCCTGCGAAATCGAACCGCAGGACTCCAATCCCGTTTCCTGCCAGCGTCCGGGCTATGCGGACCGCGGCGAGATTGTCCTTCCCGCAAGTGAAGCAGTGGGCAAACAGGGCCCAGCCGCGAACCTGGCCGGGGGGCGATTCGAGGCGGCCGGCAAGTTTTCTTCCTGCCGCGCCTGCGAACTGGAGGGATTCGATCATGAGGGTTCCGCCGTTACCATGATGCCAAATGTTTCGCACCCGCTACGGGGTTGCGGAACCATCCACTTGCTGCTTCGCTCCTTGGCCCGAGAAGGAGTTGCACATGTCCATCCGCAAGATGATCGCCCTCCACCCCGACGGCCGGGAACATGTCAACCAGCCCCTGGGCGATGCGGTGCACCATCTCATGTACTGCTCGAAGATGTGCCTGAGCTGCGCTGACTCCTGCCTTGCCGAGCAACATGACATGACCCAGTGCATCCGGCTGTGTCTCGACTGTTCGGATATTTGCGAGGCGACGGCCCGGCTCGGGCTTCGGCGGACCGGCGATGACCAGCCGATGCTTCGCGAGCTGCTCGAGCTTTGCGCGCGGATGTGCGAGGCGTGCGCCGCCGAGTGCGAGCGTCACGAGCATGAACACTGCAAGCTTTGCGCGCAGATCTGCCGCGAATGCGCAGCCGACTGCGGCAAGGCGGCGGCAAGCCTCGCCTGACGGTTTCTCCACGCCCCTCGCCGGGACAATTGCCGTGTTCTAGGCTGCCCGGAGCGCGCGTTCGCGCCGCGCCTTGGCGAGCTTCTTCAGCACCATGTCGCGCTTCAGCTTGGAAAGATGGTCGATGAACAAGATGCCCTCGAGATGGTCCATTTCGTGCTGCAGGCAGACTGCGAGCAATCCTTCCAGCCACTCTTCATGGGCATTGCCATGCTCGTCGAGCCAGCGGGCACGGATCCGGTCCGGGCGCATTACCTCGGCATATTGGTCAGGAACCGACAGGCAGCCTTCCGTGTAGGGAACCTCGTGGTCCGAGGCTGCAAGAATTTCCGGGTTGATGAAGACCCTCGGGTCCCGCACCGGCTTGCTCTCCGGGTCCTCGGGATCTTGCGGTTCCTGCAGGTCCATCACCAAAAGCCTCTTGGGGACGCCCACCTGTACCGCGGCGAGGCCAATCCCCGGCGCGTCGTACATGGTTTCGAACATGTCGGAGATGAGAGCGCGCAGCTCGTCATCGACCTTGTCGACGGGCTTCGAGATCTCGCGAAGGATCGGTTCCGGGGTTTCGTAGATGCGCAAAATGGCCATGCGGGCGATTTAGTCTTTCAAGTCAATGGGTTCAAGCGACAGGCCGGCGAGCGCGCAGCGCCTGTGCCAGGGTTCCCTCGTCAAGATAGTCGAGCTCGCCCCCAACGGGAAGTCCATGGGCGAGCTGGGTCAGTCGAACCGGGAACTTCTCCAGCCGCTCGGCGAGATAATGGGCAGTGGTCTGGCCTTCGAGCGTCGCGTTCATGGCGAGGACGACCTCGTCTATTCCGCCCTCGGCCACCCGGCCGACGAGCCTGTCGATGCTCAGGTCCTCGGGCCTCACTCCCTCGAGAGCGGACAAGCGCCCCCCGAGCACATGGTAGCGCCCCGGGAATAGACGGGACCGGTCCAGCGCCCAGAGATCCGCGACCTCCTCGACGACGCACAGCGATCGCTCGTCGCGCCTCGGATCGCGGCAGATGCTGCACGGATCGGAAGTATCGACATTGCCGCAAACGGAGCAGGTCGAGAGCGTCTCGGCTACCGCCTGGAGCGCTGCCAGCAATGGCTGGAGCGCTGCCTCGCGCTTCTTCATGAGGTGAAGCACCGCCCTTCTTGCCGAGCGCGGCCCGAGCCCGGGAAGCCGGGCAAGCGCCTGGGTCAGCGCCTCGATCTGGTGCGATGCCATGGTCCCGCCATAGTGGGCGCTTGGCCGCGGGCGCAAGCTCGGCCATAGGGCTCGGGCAATGCGGATCATCTTCATGGGAAGCCCGGACTTTGCGGTTCCGACGCTCGATGCGCTGGTCGATGCCGGTCACGAGCTCGCTTGCGTCTATACCCAGCCCCCGCGTCCTGCCGGCCGCGGGCGGGCCGACCGGCCGACGCCGGTGGAAATCCGGGCGCGCGAGCTCGGCCTCGAGGTCCGGAGTCCCCGGAGCCTTCGCGACGAGGCCGCGCAGCAGGCCTTTGCGCTGCTCGAGGCAGAGGTCGCGGTGGTTGCAGCCTATGGGTTGATCCTTCCGCTCCCGATCCTCGAGGCGCCGCGCCTTGGATGCCTCAACGTCCATGCCTCGCTCCTCCCGCGCTGGCGTGGTGCTGCCCCGGTGAACCGGGCGATCATGGCTGGCGACGAGGTGACAGGCGTCACCAT
>CAZQLI010000038.1:0-12053 GCA_964594145.1 uncultured Sphingomonas sp.
CCCGCGGGTCCGGATCGCGCACCAGGGCGCGGCGCCGGCGGAACTGCTCGATCGCCACCGACTCTCGGCCGACCCGCAGGTTGCCCCAGATGGTGAGGTCGTACGTCGCCGCGTGCCGGAGGTCGCGTACCCGCAAGCGAAAGCTCCTGGAGAAGCAGAAAGAAGGCAAGAAGCGGATGCGGGAATATGGCTCGGTATCCATTCCCCAGGAAGCCTTCATCGCCGCGCTTCGGATGGGCGACGACGCCTAGATCCCGAGAAGGGTGCCGGAACGGCTAGGCTGCAAGCGTCCCCATGACCGGCTCGCGGCCTTCCTGCTCGGTGAGGAAGCCGTGGATCTCGCGGGTGATCCGGCTTAGCGCCGGCCGCCACACCACCAGTTCCATGTGTCCGGCATCGACCTCGATCGCCTTGTCGACCTCGGTCGCAAGCCCGCGGGCCGCGGCCGGCGCGACGATCCCGTCGCGGCGCGACCAGATGGCGAGCGTCGGTACCGGGGGCTTGCCCATGATCCGCTCGAACGGCGGCATGTTGACGTCGTGGCCTGCGACCCATTCGTAGAAGGCCCGGACATTGGTGTTGCCCTTGAGATCGCCGCTGAACGGGCTGCCAAGGGTGACGACCGCCCTCACGCTTTCCGGGGCCCTGCAGGCAAGCTGCCTGGCGAACATCCCGCCGAGGCTCCAGCCGACGACCAGCACCTTCTGGCCAGCCTCCTCGACGATCGCGTCAAGCCGGCTTTGGAGAAGGTCCATCGTATTGGGCTTGGCGCCGGTATTGACGCCAAGCAGCCAGGGATGCGCACGCCAGCCGGCACGGGCGAGCGCCCGGCGAAGTTCCATCGTCGTGCGATCGGTGGCGAGGAAGCCCGGGATCACCAGCGCCGGTGGGCCGTCGAGCGGTCCCCGGGGGCCGAGCGGCCCAAGGCCCGACAGCATGCGCGGCAGGTGCCAGGCCACTTCCGCGAGCCGGCGCCACGCGGGCGGCGGCGTGTCGTCCGGCGAGAGATGCCCTGCAATGGGCGCGAGCGGGGCGCGGTCCCATTTGTACATATTGGCAAGATGAGGTGAAAACGTTGCCGAAACAAGAACGGCCGGGCGATTTTTGCGCCAATTTCCAGCAGCATGGCGAGACTGCAACGCCGGTCGGAAACAAGGCTAGGCCCGGGGCGCGGGCAACTCTTCCAGGAATTTCCTGATCTCGAGCGCCACCTTGCGGGCAGCCTCGATGCTCACTCCAAACGCCATGTGGTGACAGTCGAGCTCGGCCTCCCGGTCGCGTTCATGGTCGAGGCCACGCGCCGCGCGCGGAGCGATCAGCCCGTCCCGCCGCGACCAGATGGCGAGGTGAGGAACCGGAGGCTTTTCCGTGATTCGTGGGATCGGCGGGCTGGTGACGGGATGGCGGGCAACCAGCTCGTAGAGCTTCCACACCGTGTTCTGGCGGGGGTCCCCCGAAAAGGGCGAGCCAAGAGTGACGACCGCCTTCACCTTCTCGGGATAGTGGCGGGCGAACTCGCGGGCGAAGACGCCGCCGAGGCTCCAGCCGACGATCAGGATCGGCTTGTCATAACCGAGACTGTCGACGCGCTGCCGGATCCGCTCAAGCGTATCGGCCCGCGCCCCGAGGTTCCAGCCAAGCTTCCAGCCATGCACCCGAAAGCCGGCGGCAGCGAGTTCCTTGCGCAGCGCGAAGGTCGTTTCGTCGCTGCTCAGGAACCCGGGAATGACCAGCACCGGTTCGCCGTCGAGCGGGCCCCGCGGACCGCGCTTGGCAAAGTGGCGGACGAGGCGGGCGCCGTTCCAGGCCAGCTCCTTCAGCTGGAGGCCCTTCGGCGGCGCATCATCTCCTTCCCACTTCGGCAGTGGCTCCCGGGCCTTAGAGATATTCGTCTCCATCCATCAGGTGCCGGATTGCCTGGGGAAGCCTGACCCGTCCATCTTCCGTCTGGTGATTTTCGAGCAGTGGAACGAGGATCCGCGGGCTCGCCAGTGCCGTGTTGTTGAGGGTGTGTGCGAAGCGCACCTTCCCCTCGCCGTCCCGGTAGCGGAGGTTGGCCCGGCGGGCCTGCCAGTCGTGGAGCGTCGAGCAGCTGTGGGTCTCGCGATATTTGCCGAGGCTCGGCACCCAGCTCTCGATGTCGTTCATCCGGTACTTTCCAAGCCCCATGTCGCCGGTCGAGGTCTCGATCACCTGGTAGGGGATCTCGAGCGCCGTGAGCAGCTGCTCGGCCAAAGCGAGCAGCCGGGCGTGCCATTTTGCGGACATGCGCTCGTCGGCCTCGCAGATCACATATTGCTCGACCTTGAGGAACTGGTGGACCCGAAGCAGGCCGCGCACGTCCTTGCCCGCGCTTCCGGCCTCGCGGCGGAAGCAGGGGGAAAAGCCGGCATAGAGGATCGGCAGCTTTGACCCGTCGATGATCTCGCCGGAATGAAGCGAGGTCAGCGCTACCTCGGCGGTCCCGGCAAGATAAAGCTCGTCATTGGGAAGCGCGTAGGTTTCCTCGACATGCCCTGGAAACTGGCCCTGGTTGAGGAAGGCCTGCTCGCGCGCGATCGCCGGAACCGTGATCGGCGTGAACCCGCCCTTTGCGATTTCCCCCAGGGCCCAGCCCATCAACCTCGTCTCGAGGAGTGCAAGCCGGCCCTTGAGGCAATAGGTACGGCTTCCCGAGACCTGGACGATGCGGCTGAGGTCGGCCCAGTCATTCTTCTCGATGAGCGCGACATGGTCGAGCGGCTCGAAGCCGAACTTCGGCGGGCTGCCTTCCTGGCGGACGACGAGGTTGAAGCTCTCGTCCGGGCCGACCGGCGCCCCCTCATAGGGAATGCCCGGAAGCTTCAGCATCAGTGCCTTTAAGGCCGCTTCCTTCTCGGAAAGCTCGCTCTCAAGCTGCGATGCCCTGGCCCCGGCCGCCTTGGCCTCCGCCCCCAGCTTTGCCTTCTCTTCCGGCGCCGCGTCCTTGAACCGCGCGCTGATCGCGTTGCGGGCAGCGCGCTCATTGTCGATCCCGGTCTTCAGCGCCCGGGCCTCGGCATCCAGCGACAGGAGCGCCTCGAGGTCGAGGTCGACGCCCTTGGTTTCGATCGCGCGTTCGACGACCGGCCGGTTGTTCCTGATAAAATCGATCGAGAGCATGGCCGCGCTCTGCGGCAAGAACATGGGTGCTGGCAAGGGCCGGCTTCGCCCGCTACCAGCACAGCGGCTTATACAGGGGAATTGCATGCCATCCGGCCTGATCGCACTGCTCGACGACGTCGCCATGATCGCCAAGCTCGCAGCGGCCAGTGCCGATGACGTTGCCGGGGCCACCGCAAAGGCGGGCACCAAGGCGGCCGGCGTGGTGATCGACGATACGGCGGTGACGCCCCGCTATGTTTCCAACCTGTCGCCCGAGCGCGAGCTCCCGATCATCTGGAAAATCGCCAAGGGGAGCCTCCGCAACAAGCTGCTCTTCCTTCTTCCCGGCGCCGTCGCACTGTCGGCCCTCGCGCCCTTCCTGATCACGCCGATCCTGATGCTGGGCGGCTCCTACCTCGCATTCGAGGCGACCGAGAAGATCATGGAGAAGCTTCTCCATGACCATCATCACGACGTGAAGCTGCTGCAGGCGGACTCGCAGCGCGAGCTGGAGGAGCTGCAGGTGGCGGGCGCGATCCGAACCGACCTCATCCTCTCCGGCGAAATCATGGCCATTGCGCTCAACGAGCTTGGCGATCTCCACCTTGCCGAGCAGGCAGCCGCACTGGCGCTGGTCGGCATCGTCATTACCGCGGCCGTCTATGGCGCTGTCGGCCTGATCGTGAAGCTCGATGATATCGGCCTGCACATGGCCAAGCGAAAGAGCGCCGGAGCACGGGCCTTCGGGCTCGGGCTTGTCCATGTCGTCCCGAAATTGCTGACCGCGCTTGCCGGCATCGGGACGGCCGCGATGCTATGGGTGGGCGGCGGTATCCTCGTCCATGGCATGGAAGAGCTGGGTGCCCCGGCCATTCCGCATTTCGTTCACGCGATCGCCCACGAGGTCGGCGAGGCGGTCGGCGGCGGCGGGTTCGGGTCCGTGCTGGAGTGGGTGACCAACGCGATCGGCGCATCGTTCGTCGGCGCCATTATTGGCGGGGCGATCGCCCTCGTCGTTCGAAGGTTTCACAAGCATCCCGAGGAACTTCTGGTCGACTAGCCAGGGCCTCAATGCTTCAGTGCAGCTGGGCCTGGCCCTGGAACAGGGCCAGGCCTGCGAACAGCCCTCCAATGCTCAAGACCAGCGAGCCCAGGACATAGCCGGCCGCCTGGCCATAGGAATTGCGCTCGATGAGCAGCGCGGCATCGAGGCTGAACGCCGAGAAGGTCGTGAATCCGCCCAGCACCCCGGTCGCAAGGAACAGCCGCAGCGACTGCGGAAGCCCGGTGCGCAGTGCGAAATAGCCGGCGAGTACCCCCATCAGGAACGACCCGGCGACGTTCACGATCATCGTGCCGGATGGAAATCCATAGCCGAACATCCGCGCGGCGGCGGCATTGACGGCGTGGCGCATCATCCCGCCTATCCCCGTTCCAAGGAACACCATCAGATAGGCTTTCACCAGGCTTTCTCCCGCCATTGCCCGCGAGGGAGGAGCCGGCTGCCACGTCCACTCGTTACGGGCGTTGAAATCTACGGTATCGGCCGTGCCGATCAAGCATCTGCAAGCCTTGCCGGTTGCATTTCGCATACCCATCTGGAGGGGCGTCAGCGACAGGAAGGAAAGCAGCAAGATGGCCGACGCACCGACCGCAACAATACCCACTCTGCCTGCCGATTATGTGGTTCCACCGGTCTGGACCTGGGAGCAGCCAAGCGGAGGCCAGTTCGCGTCGATCAACCGGCCGGTAGCGGGCCCGACCCACGACCGGGAGCTCCCAGTCGGCAACCACCCGTTGCAGCTTTACTCGCTCGGCACGCCCAACGGGCAGAAGGTGACGATCATGCTCGAGGAGCTGCTCGCCGCCGGTTACGATGGTGCCGAGTATGACGCCTGGTACATCGACATCGGCGAAGGCGACCAGTTCGGTTCCGGCTTCGTCGACATCAACCCCAATTCGAAAATCCCGGCGCTCCTCGACCGGAGCGACCCGGCGAAGCCGCAGCGGGTGTTCGAAAGCGGCTCGATCCTCTTATACCTCGCCGAGAAGTTCGGCGCCTTTCTCCCAAGGGACCCGGCTGCCCGGACCGAGGCCCTCAACTGGCTTTTCTGGCAGATGGGCTCCGCCCCGTTCGTCGGCGGCGGCTTTGGCCACTTCTTCGTCTATGCGCCGGTCAGGATCCAGTATGCGATCGACCGTTATGCAATGGAGACGAAGAGGCAGTTCGATGTCCTCGACCGCCACTTCGCCGAGCATCGATTTGCTGCAGGCGACGAGTATAGCATCGCCGACATGGCGATCTTCCCCTGGTACGGGGCGATCTCGCTTGGCCAGGCTTACCCGGGAGCGGCCGAGTTCCTCGATACCGGCTCCTACCGTCACTTCCATCGCTGGGTGGAAGAGGTGGCAGCGCGCCCGGGCGTCCAGCGCGGGCGCCGGGTCAACCGCAAACCGAGCAACGACCCCAGCTTCATAACCGAGCGCCACGCAGCCGCAGACCTCGACTGACGGCAACCGGCCCCGCCCCCGGGCGGGGTCAGTTCCGGCTGAGCGCGGCAGTGCCGAGCGCGGCGGAGGCGGTGACCGGCTTCCGCCGCCGCCTGGCCTTGCGAATCCAGAAGGACCAGGTCGCGAGCCCGCCGAGCAGTGTAAGGCTCAGCCCCGAGATGCTCATCACCAGCTTCCACGGAAGGCCGCCGACCTTTGCCGAGTGCACCGGGTAGAAGGCCTCGTTGATCGACGCGGCCCGGCTTGCGCCAGCCGGGTCGTCGACCCGAAGGAGCCTGCCCTGCCCGTCGAAATAAAGCGTGGTCCGCCCGTTCGGAGTCCATTCGAATGGCTGGCGCATCCGGATCGACCATGGCTGGCCGGCCTGCGAGGGAATGGTCAGGCGGCGAAGCTGCCCTTCGGGAAAGCGCTTCTTTGCCTCGGCCAGCATCGATGCGACCGGCGCCCTCCCGGCGACATTGCCAATGACAGGCGGCGCAGTGACCTCGATGGTTCCAAGCGGGCTCAGCACCCACCGGGCAGCGCCGCTGAATATCATGCCCGTTCCAGTAACGAGCGTGAGGCAAAGCAGCGGCGCGACGAGGATTCCAAGGTCGCGGTGATGGGCGACGACGGGCCCGGGCTGGAACCGGTCGGGCCACAGGCGCCAGCGGAAGGCCCGCCGGCTTCGCCACCAGAGGATCACGCCGGTAACGAGGAACAGCAGCCCTGCCACCCCGGCCCACCCGGTGACCAGCTCGCCGGTCGCGCCCGAGAAGAGGTGATGGTGCAGGTCAAAGAGCCACAGCTCCGGCCGTTCCCACTGGCTTGCCCAGCGGGCAACCGTGGTTCCGTCCTGAGCGACATAGCTTCCGGCTCCGCCCTTCGCAGCGACGTGGTGAAGGCCAATTTCCTCGCTTGCAAAGGTGATCCTGAGCGCTCCGGCGAGCACCTCCCGCTCGGCGATCCTGCCGATCGTCTCCACCTGTTCCACCGGCGGGTCGCCGGCATGCGGCAGGCTGACCCACTCCCCCTCCCACAGGAGGATGGTCCCGCTTAGCCCGAGGAGGGCCAGCAGCAGGCCAAGGAAGCCGCCCGCCCAGCGATGGATGGTGGAAAGCAGCTTCACCCTTAGAAGTCGCTGGTGAGGCCAAGGGTGAAGGTTCGTCCCCGTCCGGCGAAATAGGTGGTGTCGGACGAGATCGAGCCGGTCGGCGCCCGAGTGTCGCTGAAATAGCTGATGTAGCGCTTGTCGAGGAGGTTCATGACCGACAGGGACACGCGATTCCTGCCGAACCGATAGCCGGCCGCCGCATCGAGCAGCGTGTAGCCCTCGAAGTCATTGGCTTCGGGTTCGCCGTCGAACTCGCGTTCGAGGTAGAACCGCGCCGCAAGGCGGGCGTCGAACGGCCCGCGGGCGTAGGCGGCATGGATGTTGACCCGGTCGGGAGAGATGTTGGAGCCGTCGAGGTCGACGTCGACCCGGCCGTCGTCATCGCTGTCGGTCCTTCCGCGGGTCATCGAATAGGCTGCCCCGACCGACAGGCCCTCGATCGGCGTCTCGGCATCGATTGCAACGTCCAGGCCTTCCAGTTCAATCGGCGCCCGGACGACGTCGAAAATGCCATCCGGGTTGCGGACCAGGATCGAGCCGAGCTTGGACGAGGACCACCAGTAGGAGGCGCTCGCGGTCAGCCAGGAGCGCTTCCACTCCATGCCTATCTCGCGATTGTTCGAAACCACCGGCTCAAGCGAAAGAAAATTGTCGACGTCGACACCGTCGGTGTTGATGCCCCGAAGGATCCGGCCGACATCGGCGATGGTGTAGCCCTCCGCATAGCTTGCATAGGCACGAAGGCCCCTCACCGGCTCGACGATGACGCCGCCGTTGAGCAGCGCCTTTTCAAAGCTCGGCTTGCCGCCATCGACCTGGCGCGAGCCGTAAAAGGCAAGGCTCGTGAAATCCGGGACCTTGAGCTTCACCTTCTCATAGCGTGCTCCGCCAGCAAGGCGCAGCTTTCCGTCGAGAAGCTTGAGATTGCCCTGGAGGAAGGGAGCAACGCTGAAGAAGTCCGACTGGGGCACCCATTCACGGCCGGTGTGCAGCAGGGTCTGGGCGGTACGGTCGTGGATGAGGTCGAGGCCGCCGATCAGGCTGAGGTCCTCGAAGCCCGGCACGGTTCGCTCGTAGCTGAGCTTGCCGCCGATCTTGCGGCTGCGGTTGACCGACTGGTCGAACAGGGTCCCGATCGGGGCAATGCTGATGTCCTGGAAGGTCGCGAAGGCGCCGCCACCGAAGATGTCGCGCGTCCGGCTGAAAAAGCCCTGGGCGGTCAGAAGGCCGCCGGCGAGGTCGGACTCGGTGAAGGAGGCACTGAGTAGCTCGGCCCGGTTGGCCGCCGGCGCGCCTTCGGGGTCGCCCCTTACGCTCGTGGTCGTCTCGTCGGTCAGGCGGTTGCCGTTGACGGTGACATAGTGGCCACGGCCCTCCAGCTGGAACCGGTTGGCAAGCACTTCGATCCTGGCGGTCGGCGAAATCTGGTAGCCGAGGCGGGCGAACAGCGACCAGCTGTCGCTGTCCTGGATGTCACCCTGGGTGCCATCAACGCCGATCCGGCGCCCGTCGCCGTCCAGAAACACGCCGCGCCGTTCGAAGCTCGCTCCGGCGGTGGCATCGAACGGGCCGGACCGATAGCTCCCAAGCCCGGCCAGCTTGCCGCCAAGCGCCTCGCCGTCGAACCCGTCCTGTGCAGTGGCCTGGACGAGCGTGCGGCCGTGGAATCCATCGCCGGACGGCGCCGAGACGGTGACCTGGTTGACGACGCCCCCGGTGGCCCCGATGCCCTGGAGGGCGTTGGAGCCATAAATGACCTCGACCCGATCGATGAAGAAGGGATCGATGGTGTAGCCGTCGCGCGACCCGTCGCGGATCGGGGTCGACTGGGGCACGCCGTTGATCGCGTAAAGCGGCGAGCGGCCCCGCAGGGTTTCGCCGGAGCCGCTCAGCTTTTCCCGTCCGGGCGAGAATGCCGGAAGCTTTGCCGAGATCGCCTCGATGACAGAGCCCGACACTGCAACCTGGTCGGAGAGCGCCTTGCCGCCGACCACGTCGACGGTCAGTGGGAGAGCGGTGATCGGAAGGCGCGTCCGGGCGCCCGTAACGACGATTTCCTCGACCTCGCTGCCCTTGTCCTCGCTCGCAGCGTCGGGTGCGTTCGCAGATTCGACAGCCGCGCCGTCCTGGGCAGGGGCAGGCGCCGCGGGCGCAAGCAGGACTAGCGCGGCCGAAGCCGCCCGGATGGAATAATGCAAGATTTCCTCCTTTTCGGGAGGGCGACTAACGCTAGTGCGAATGACTTGCAATATTCCATCCGGCAAAAATCAGTCCGTTTCCGCGCGGCTCCGTTCATCGGGGATCAAGCTGAGGGTACCAATTCGGTCACATTGGGCTGCCAAAGCGTGGCTCATGAAGACCAGCATGATTCTCGCAGTGTCCATGCTTCTCGCAACGCCTGCCGTCGCCTCGGCGCAGCAGATCGAGGGGCGTTGGACCAACTACAAGAAAAATGTCGTCGTCCAGGTGGAGCGCTGCGGAAGCGCCTATTGCGGACGGGTGGTTCAGGCCAGCGAAAAGGCCAAGGCCAAGGCCCGCAAGGGCGGAACGTCCAACCTCGTCGGGACCCAGATCCTTACCGGGCTAAGGCCTGTCGGTGACGGCAAGTTCCGCGGCAAGGCCTTCGTGCCCAAGCGCAATATCCATGCCACAGCGACCGTCCGCCAGCTGAGCGAGGACGTGATGCAGGTGCAGGGCTGCGTCCTTGGCGGCATATTGTGCGACGATGAAAAGTGGACGCGGGTCGCCAGCTAGCGCATCCTCCTTCCCCCATGAGCCGAGCTGTACTTATCCCCGTCGCGAGCCTCATCGGCCTCCTGGCCGCGGCCCCGGCGGAAGCCCGCAGCCCGATCGAGGGGCGCTGGCAGAAGGGCAATATGCAGATCGACATCAAGCCCTGTGGCGATGGCTATTGCGGGACCGTGGTGAAGGCGTCGGACAAGCAGAAGGCCCGCGCCCAGCGCGGCAGCGGGACCGATCTCATCGGCGCAACGCTGATCCGCGACATAAGGCCGAACGGCCCGGGCCGTTACCGGGCACGCGTGTTCGTCGCCGACCGGAACATCCATGCAACCGGCAAGATCCGCCAGATCTCCGACGACCTGCTCAAGGTGTCGGGCTGCGTGCTGGCGATCATCTGCAAGTCCGCCGACTGGGTGAGGGTACGCTAGCGCGCCCCCTGCCCGGTTCCCTTGCGCCTCGTTCAGTCGAGAAGCGGGTCGAGGAGATTGCACCCGCCATCGAGCAGCACCGACTGGAGCCTCGCCATCTCGTCGGCCCAGTAGCGGTCCTGGCCGAGCCTCGGGCTGATGACCCTGACATCGCGATGGAGCTTCTGGAGCCGCTCTGAAGTGGCAAGCGGCTGGTGATAGTCGACGCCCTGGGCCGCCGCGATCAGCTCGACGCCGAGAATCCCGGCAACGTTGCGCGTGATGGCAGCGGCCTTGCGGGCCGCGATCGGTGCCATCGAGACATGGTCTTCCTGCCCCGCACTGGTCGGCACGGAATCAACGCTGGCCGGAAACGCCAGGCTCCTGTTCTCGGCGACCAGCGCTGCCTGCGTCACCTGCGGGATCATCATGCCGGAATTGACGCCGCCATCGTCCGTGAGGAAGGCTGGAAGGCCGCTCATCTTCGGGTCGACCAGCACCGCGGTGCGCCGCTCCGACAGGGATCCCACCTCGCACATCGCCATCGAGATCATGTCGGAGGCGAATGCCACGGGCTGGGCATGGAAATTGCCGCCGCTGATCGCCTCGTCGACGTCCTCGAACACGATCGGGTTGTCGGTGACCGCGCCAGCCTCGATCGTCAGCGTTCCCGCGGCGGCGGCGAGGAGGTCAAGGGAAGCGCCCATGACCTGCGGCTGGCAGCGGAAGCTGTAGGGATCCTGCACCCTCCCGCAGCGGCCATGGCTTTCGAGAATGGCGCTCCCCTGGAGAAGGGCGCGGATTTCCGCGGCGACCCGGATCTGCCCGGGCTGCCCGCGCGCTTCCGAAATGCGCGGGTCGAACGGCTTGACCGAGCCCTTGAGCGCATCCACCGACATGGCGCCGGCGCCGATCGCTGCGCCGAGCAGGCGCTCGGCGGAGAACAGTGCGTCGAGCGCGATGGCGGTCGAAGCCTGGGTCCCGTTGATGAGCGCCAGCCCTTCCTTGGGCCCGAGCGCGAGCGGCTCCATTCCAAGTCTCGCCATCGCGTCACGCGCCGGGACCCTCTCGCCGCCAATGTCGACCTGGCCTTCGCCGAGTAGCGCCGCGATGAGGTGGGCAAGCGGCGCGAGGTCGCCCGATGCACCGACGCTGCCCTGGGCCGGGATGACCGGCATCGCATCATGGTCGAGCAATGCCTGCAGCCGCTCGATGATGATCGGCCTGACACCCGAATAGCCGCGGCCGAGGCCGAGCAGCTTGAGGATGATCATCAGCCTCACCACCCTTCGCGGCAGCGGCTCGCCGAGCCCGCACGAATGGGAAAGGATGAGGTTTTTCTGGAGTTCCGCGAGCCGCTCCGGCGGGATCCTGGTGTTGGCGAGCAGCCCGAAGCCGGTGTTGATGCCATAGACGGTCTCGCCGCTGGCGACGATCCGTTCAACCGATGCCGCGGAAGCCTCGATCCTTGCGAGGCTGGCCTCGTCGAGTTTCGCAGGCTGGTTTTCCCAGAGTCGCCGCAGCGTTGAGAGATTGATGTTCGTCGGGTCGAGGATCAGCGTCATGGCCGCGCGTCTAGGAGATTTGCGCGGCAAGGAACAGCTGTCACGGCAGTTCGGCCAAGCGCAAGCCATGCAAAACCGGGGCGCGCGAACATGTCGTTCGTCGGTCGGTCGATGATGGGCTTGCCGCCGGCGGCGGGGCGCGGCTAGCGTTGCACCCTGGATTGGGGGGAATAATGCTCGAGATTGAAAAGCTTTCGCATATCTATGCGAATGGAACCGTGGCGCTCGACGAGGTGAGCCTGTCCATTCCACGGGGCATGTTCGGCCTGCTCGGGCCCAACGGGGCGGGCAAGTCCACCTTGATGCGGACCATCGCGACGCTCCAGGAACCAACGTCGGGCAGCATCCGGTTCGGCGACATCGATGTCCTTTCACAGCCCGAGCTGCTGCGCAGGCGGCTTGGATATCTCCCCCAGGACTTCGGGGTTTACCCGCGCGTCTCGGCCTATGCGATGCTTGACCAGCTGGCGGTCCTCAAGGGCATCACCGGCAAGGGCGAGCGCAAGAGCGTCGTCGAGACCCTGCTCAACCAGACAAATTTGTGGGCGGTTCGCGACAAGGCGATCGCAGGCTTTTCGGGCGGCATGCGCCAGCGGTTCGGAATCGCCCAGG
>CAZQLI010000039.1:0-11605 GCA_964594145.1 uncultured Sphingomonas sp.
TGAACATCTCGGACATGAAGTCGCAACTAGTGCAGCGCAGCAAAGGCTTCAAGCAGGTGCCGGGCCCCGACCAACGGTCCAGGCGGCCTCTGCGGCCCCGCACGTGGCAAGTGCGCCGCCTTCACCAGCACTTCCACAGGGTTTTTCCCGCCAATCGTCCGCCCGCCAGGATTGACGGCTTTCCTTCCTGGCTCCGAACGCTAGTGAGCTTTCCCCATGGAAACTCCAGAAATCAGTCCGCCGCCGCTGTCCTATTTCGATCCCGGTGACGGGCGCCGGATTGCATATCGCCAGCGGGCGCCGAAGGCCGGCAGCCCGACGGTCCTGTTCCTCCCGGGCTATGCCTCCGACATGGAAGGAACCAAGGCCGAGACGATCGATGCCTTCTGCGCGACCCGTGGGCTTGGATGCCTTCGCTTCGATTATTCCGGGACCGGTTCGAGCGGCGGCAATTTCTCCGACGGGACGCTCGGCCGCTGGCTCGAAGAGGCGCTCTTCGCGATCGACATGCTGATCGAAGGACCGGTGATCGTTGCCGGCTCATCGATGGGCGGCTGGCTTGCACTTCACGCCGCGCTCCAGCGTCCTGACCGGGTGAAGGCACTGCTCGGCATCGCAGCGGCCCCGGACTTCACGGACTGGGGCTATACGGACGAGCAGAAGACAATGCTCGCCCGCGATGGCAAGCTCGAGGAACCGAACCCCTATGGCCCTGAACCCTCGGTCACCTGGCGGGGCTTCTGGGAATCGGGCGCCAGCCACCGGCTACTGCACAAGCCGATCGAGATCAGCATCCCGGTCCGGCTGGTCCATGGCGACCAGGACCAGGAGGTGTCGCTCGGCGTTGCCTTGAAGCTGGTTGCGGACCTGCGTTCATCCGACGTGCAGCTTCGCCTGATCAAAAACGGGGGGCATCGCCTGAGCGAACCCCACGAGATCCACGCGATCCTGGTCGAACTGCTCGGGCTCGTGGAGCGAATCATATGACCCTCATCCTTGCCGCCCTGCTGGCCTCGGCCGGCCAGGCCAACCCGGCGCCGGACCTTCCCTATCCCGAGCCAGGCATCATCAACTGCCAGGTGGCGGACAGCGTCGAGAGCCTGACCTGCCGCGCCACCGAGGCCAACTCCAGGGGCCGCTTCGCGGAAGGTGCGGCGCTGTTCGAGCAGGCGGCGCAGAAGCTCTCCCCTGCCGATTCCGCGCACGCCCGGGCACTCGCTGCCGCCGGCAACATGTGGCTTGCCGCCGGTGACCTCGCCCGCGCGGCCACGGCGCTCGACAAGGCGCTCGCCGGCAATGGCCTCCAGGCCGAGCAGCAGGGCCTTGCGCTGCTTGACCGGGCGCGCGTCGCCGAGGCTGCCGGCGATCTCAGGACCGCGCGGGCCAAGGTCACGGAGGCTGCGAGGACAATCAGCGAGGACCCCTTCCTCTGGTATTTCTCGGCGGCGCTGGCGCTGCGCGAGGAAAATATCCCTGCCGCCAAGTCGGCGATCAACCGGGCGCTGGCCATGGCGCCGGACTCGGCCGAGGTGCTGTTCGAGGCGGGGCACATCGCCGAGGCCGCGGGCGAGGAAGCAGCGGCAAGGGAATATTGGTCAAAGGCGCTCGCCGCCGACCCCAACGGACCGGCCGGCCGGGCAGCGCGCGAGGCGCTGGCAATGACCAACGCACCGCTCACCGTCACCAACCAGGTCTCCACCCGGCCTGATGGCGATGGCGAGGGCGAGGACAAGGACCGCCGCTAGCCGACCCGGCGCGGGCCCGCATGACGCCTTGAATTCCGCACCGGATGAGCCGACCTTGCGGGCAGCATGGCGCCGCCCGCCGGGCGAGGGGCCAGGCGGTGCCCGTTTTGCAAAGGCTAGCGAGGTCCGAGGTGAAATTCCTTCATTCCATGCTCCGGGTGTCCGATCCCGATTCGACCATTGAATTCTTCAAGCTGCTGGGCCTCGAGGAACGGCGCCGGATGGAGGTTCCCGAAGGCAAATATACGCTCATCTTCCTCGGCATGCCCGGCGACGGGGGCGGCGAAGTCGAGCTGACCCACAACTGGGACGAAGCCGGCTATGACGGCGGGCGCAACTTTGGCCACCTGGCCTTCCGGGTCGATGATATTTACGCCACCTGCCAGCGGCTGATGGACCATGGCGTCACCATCAACCGACCGCCGCGCGATGGCCACATGGCTTTCGTCAAGACGCCCGACGGCATTTCCATCGAGCTTCTGCAGGACGGCCACCTCGAGCCCGCCGAGCCATGGGCCTCGATGCCCAACAGCGGTAGCTGGTAATGGCGAGCCTGCTCACGATCGTCCCGGTCCCGGCATTCGCCGACAATTATCTATGGCTGGTCCATGACGAGGAGAGCGGCGAGACCGCAGTGGTCGACCCGGGCGATCCCGCCCCGGTCCTTGCCGAGGCCGAGCGGCGGGGATGGCGGATTAGCAAGATCCTCAACACCCACTGGCACCCCGACCATACCGGCGGGAACCTCGCCATCAAGGAAGCGACCGGCGCAACGATTATCGGTCCGAAAGGCGAAAATGGCAGGGTGCCGGGCCTCGAGGTCGCACTGAAGGAGGGTGATGAAGTCCGGATTGGCGAGCACCGCGCCAGGGTGTGGGAGGTTCCAGGCCATACGCTTGGCCACATCGCCTATGTCTTCGACGACGACCGGCTCGCATTCGTCGGCGATACGCTGTTCGCAATGGGCTGCGGCCGCCTGTTCGAGGGCAGCGCCGGGCAGATGAAGGCGTCGCTTGGGCGATTTGCCTCGCTGCCGGATGATTACAGGCTCTACTGCGCGCACGAATATACGCTCTCAAACGCAAGATTCGCGGCGCACGCCTTTCCGGACAACAAGGAAATCGCGGATCGCCTCCGTCATGTTGAACAGGAGCGCGAGGCCGGCAGGCCGACCGTTCCAACGACGGTGGGAGAGGAACGGGCCACCAACCCGTTCCTAATCGCCGGCGACGTCGCGCAATTCGCGCAGTTGCGCGCCGAAAAAGACAGTTTTCGCTAAGCCGAAGTTCAGGCTGATGCGTTTATGATAGGGTAAATTCGAGGAGAGTTGCCATGAATCTCCACCCCGCAACGCTTGCCATAGCAAGCTGCTCCATCCTTCTTGCAGCGTCGACCGGTGCACCGGCACGGTCAGACACCCCAACCCCGGAGGCTGCGGCCAAGCTTGCCAAGGCGCTCGCCGGGCGCACGGCGGGCGCTCCCGTCGGTTGCATCAATAATTTCCGCGACACGGACATGACGATCATCGACGACCAGACGATCCTCTTCAAGGAAGCGGGCACCGTCTATCTCCAGAGGCCGCAGAGCAGGTGCGATGGATTGGATCGGAGCCATTACACTCTTGTAACCCGCCTTCACGGCTCGAACCGGCTGTGCAGCGGCCAGATCGGTGAAATCGTCGATCCGGTATCGGGCGCCTTTACCGGCTCCTGCGTGTTCAGCGAGTTCATTCCCTATCGCAAGACTCGCTGAGCCGGTGGGAGACAGGATGATGAAGCTTCCCCTGGCGATGGCCATCGGCGCCACTGCGGCCGTCCTGCTCGGCTCCTGCGCCACTGCGCCCGAGGCGCGCAGCCCGAGAGCCCAGCGTGAGCTCGCCGACGCCCTGGCCGGGCGGACCCCTGGCCCCCCGGTGCGCTGCATCCCGAGCTATCGCGCGGACAATATGCAGATCATCGATGACTGGACCATCCTGTTTCGCGATGGACGCACCATCTATGTCCAGAACCCGCGCGGCAGCTGCCCCGGCATTGGCACCCGGCGAAACGTGCTGGTCACCCGGCTCTGGGGCACCGGTGAGCTTTGTGACGGCGACATCAGCCGGCTCGTCGACTTCAACAGCGGGATCGGTGGCGGCTCCTGCGTATTCGGGCCGTTCATTCCCTACACCAAGCCAAACTAGGGCCTAGCGCCGGTAGAGCGCGTCCAGGCGTTCGCCATATTGGGCGGCGATGACGTGGCGCCGGATCTTCAGCGACGGCGTCAGCATCTCGTTTTCGACCGAGAAAGGCTCGTCGGCGAGGATGAAGCGCCGCACTTTCTCGATTATTGAAAGCTCGGCATTCACCCGGTCGACTGCCCTGCCAAGTGCCGCGTGGAGCGCCTCCGGGTCGTTCCGGATCGCCTTCAGCTCCTCGGGATCGGGAACCAGCAGCGCGACGAGGTGCGGGCGTCGATCGCCGTGGATCATCGCCTGGAGGATTTCGGGCTGGAGGGTCAGCATGCCCTCGACCCGCTGCGGTGCGACATTGTCGCCCTTGTCGTTGACGATGAGGTCCTTCTTGCGGTCGGTGATGACGATCCGGCCCTTCTCGTCGAGATGGCCGACATCCCCGGTCGCAAGCCATCCATCCTGCAGCACCCGCGCACTGTCGTCGGGATTGTGCCAATAGCCCTTCATCACCTGTTCGCCGCGGACCATGATCTCGCCGTCTTCGGCGATTCGCACCTCGGTATTCTTGAGCGGCGGCCCGACCGTTTCCATGCGGATGCCCGCGCGCGGCCGGTTGCAGCTGATGACCGGACCTGCCTCCGTCTGGCCATAGCCCTGCAGCATCGGCAGGCCCATCGCCTGGAAGAACAGGCCGACGTCCGGGTTGAGCGGTGCGCCGCCCGAAACCATCGCCTTCATCCGCCCGCCGAACTTTCGCCGGACCTTGCGGCGCAGGGTGAGCGAGAGGATGCCGTCCATCGGCAGGTCCCAGGGCACCTGGCGGCCGGCATAACGCTTGCTCTCGATCGAAAGTGCGCGGCCCATGAGATAGGCCGGCAGACCCCCGTCCTTCTCGACCTGCTTCATGATCTTTGCGCGGAGCATCTCGAACAGCCTCGGCACGACGACCATGATGGTCGGCCGGACTTCCTCGATATTGGCGGCAAGCTTTTCGAGGCTCTCGGCGTAATAGATCTGGCCGCCGAGCGAGACCGGGAAATGCTGCCCGCCGGTATGCTCATAGGCATGGCTCGCCGGGAGGAAGGACAGAAACACCTCGTCGTCCCAGCCAAAGTCATTGGCGATGACATCGATGCAGCCCTCGACATTGTGGAGGATCATGCCGTGGTGCTGGATGACGCCCCGCGGCGCCCCGCCGGTCCCGCTGGTGTAGATGAGGCAGGCGATATCGTCCCGGCCGACCTTCGCCATGCGCTCCTCGAGCTCGGCGACGTCGGCTGGCCCGGACACGAGTTCATCCCAGTGGTGGAAGCTCGCTGCACCCGGCGACTGGCCGGAGATGATGTCGTCGATCGAGATGACGTGCTGGCATCCCGATGAGAACAGCACGGCCGGAAGCAGGTTCTTGGCGAGCTTCTGGCCCGAGACGATGACGGCGCTCGCCCCGGAATTGGCGAGGATATGCTGGTGATCGCGGGTCGTGTTGGTGGTGTAGGTCGGAACGGTGACGCAGCCCGATGCCATGATGCCAAGGTCGGCGATGAGCCACTCGGGACGGTTCTCGCTGACGAGCATCACCCGGTCGCCAGGCTTCAGGCCAAGCTTGCGCAGCGCCGAAGCGAGCGCCGCCACCTGGCGCGCTGCCTCGTTGTAGCTGATCGGCTGCCAGGCGCCGCCCTGTTTCGACCACAGGAACGGCTGGTCACCCTTTTCCCTGACCCGGGTCAGGAACATGGTGACGAGGTTCGGGAAATGCTCGAGCTGGGTACGAGCCACGTTTATCCTCCCTGCAGCGCCTTCGAAACGGGCTACTTGAGGCGCTGTTTAGCGGATTGGTGGAGCGGCGCCAGCCGTGCTCGGCGATGGACAAGCTTTGCGCGCCTCGCCTAAGCCCCTCCGCCATGGTTTTCCTTCGCCTGCTGCTCCTGCCGCTCTTCCTCGTCACTGCCTCCTGCTCGACGCTCCCGCCGCAAGCGCCTCAAGCGCCGCAAGCGCCCGCGGCCCAGGGCTTCGTCATCGCCGCCAACCCGATCGCGGCCCGCGCAGGCATGGAAGTGCTGGAGCGGGGCGGAAGCGCAATCGATGCCGCGGTAGCGGTCCAGGCGATGCTCTCGCTGGTCGAGCCACAGAGCAGCGGCCTTGGCGGCGGCGCATTCGTCACCCGCTACGATGCCGCCACCGGCAAGGTATCCGTCTATGACGGCCGCGAGACTGCGCCGGCCCAGGCAACAGCCGGCATGTTTCTCGGCGCTGACGGCAAGCCGCTTCCCTTCGGGACGGCTGTCCTCAGCGGACGCGCCACCGGCGTTCCCGGCGTGGTCGCAACCCTCGCCCTTGCCCATCGGGAGCATGGCAGGCTCCCCTGGAACAGCCTGTTCGGCTCGGCGATCCGCACTGCGGAAGAAGGATTTGTCGTCAGCCCGCGGCTCGGGCGGCTGCTTGCCGGCCGCTATCCGCAGAATGGTGCGCCCGACGTCGTCGCCCATTTCCGCAATCCGGACGGTAGCCGGATGACCGCCGGCGACCGGCTCTACAACCCCGCCTATGCCGGCTTCCTCCGGCGGCTAGCCGCCAATGGCCCGGCGGCGCTTTACGAAGGCGAGACTGCGGCGCGCATCGTTGCACGGACAAGGGCTGGCCCGCTCGGCGGCTCGATGACCATGGCCGACCTTGCCAATTACCGGCCGGTCAAGCGCGAGGCGCTCTGCCGTCCCTACCGCGTTTATATTGCCTGCGCCCCGCCGCCGCCGGCGAGCGGCGTTGGAACATTGATGCTGCTGGGCCTCCTCGAGCGGACCGATATCGCCGCGCGCGGCCCTTCCGATCCCCAGGCCTGGTTCCTGTTCGCCGAGGCAAGCCGCCTCATGTACGCCGACCGCGACCGCTATGTCGGCGATCCCGCCTTCGCTTCCGTTCCGGTTGAGGGGATGCTCGATCCTGCCTATCTCGACCGCAGGGCAGCGCTGATCGGCGATCGCGCCGGCCCGCCGCCCGTCGCCGGGACCCCGCCGGGTGCCCCGGTTCGCGCTGCCGACCGGACCCTGGAGCCCGGCGGAACATCCCATTTCATCGTCGGGGATTCTTCCGGGAACGTGCTCTCGATCACCACCACGGTCGAATCCATCTTCGGAAGCGGGCGGATGGTCGACGGCTTCTTCCTCAACAACCAGCTGACCGACTTCTCCTTTGCGCCGGTCGATGGCGAGGGCCGGCCGCTCGCCAACGCGGTTGCGCCCGGCAAGCGTCCGCGCTCGTCGATGACGCCGCTCATCCTGCTTACCGCCGATCGAAAGTTCGCGGGCGCAATCGGCTCGGCCGGCGGCAATGCGATTCTCGCCTATGTCACCAAGTCACTGGTGGCAGCGATCGATTGGAACATGCCAATGCAGGACGCGATCGGCGCCCCGAACCTCGTCGCCCGCGGGCCAAATTTCCAGGGCGAGGTCAGCCGCTTCCCGCCGGCGGTGCTTGCCGGCCTCAAGGCCCGGGGCATCGACCTCAAGCCTGGCCAGGGGGAGGACAGCGGCGTTCACGGCGTTATCGTCCGCAATGGCCGCATCGACGGCGGCTATGACCCGAGGCGTGAAGGGGCGGTGCTGCTGCAAGGCCGCTAGGCCGGGCCAACCGCCTCGGCGATGCTTTCCATGCCTTCACGGCGGAGCTTGCGGGCAAGGCCATCGGCGATGCGCCGCGCGATTCCAGGGCCTTCATAGACCATCGCCGAATAAAGCTGGACCAGGCTGGCGCCGGCGCGGATCCGCTGCCAGGCATCCTCTGCGGACGCGATGCCACCGGCACCGATCAGCGGGAGCTGGCCGCCGCTTGCGGAGCGGAACTTGCGAAGGGCAGCGAGGGCAAGCGGTGCAAGCGGCTCGCCGGAAAGCCCGCCCGCCTCGCCGGCGAGGCTGGATGCGAGCGGCGGGCGCGAGACGGTCGTATTGGCGATGATCAGCGCGTCCACGCCATGGTCGATTGCCGAGCGGACGATCCGCTCCGGGTCACTCTCGCCAAGATCCGGCGCGACCTTGAGGAACACGGGCTTTCCGGCCCCTGCCCCCCGTACGGCGGCAAGCAGCTCGTCGAGCGCGCCCTCGTCCTGGAGGCCGCGAAGACCGGGCGTATTGGGCGAACTGATATTGATGGTGAGGTAGGTTGCCACCGGCGCCATCCGGCGGACACCCTCGACATAATCGGCAATGCGGTCGCTGCTGTCCTTGTTGGCGCCGACATTGACCCCGATCACGCCGCCCCGGCCGACTTGCCCGCGGAGGCGCTCGAGCGCCGCGTCCTGGCCCTCGTTGTTGAAGCCCATCCGGTTGATTACCGCCCGGTCCTCGGCCAGCCGGAACAGGCGCGGCCGGGGGTTCCCGGCCTGGGGAAGGGGAGTGAGCGTTCCAACCTCGACAAAGCCGAACCCGAGGCCAAGCATGGCGCTCGCCACCTCGGCATTCTTGTCGAACCCGGCGGCAAGCCCGACCGGCGAGGGAAAGTCGATGCCGGCGACCTTCGAGCCAAGCGATGCCTCGAACGGCGGCGGCGGAAGGCTCGGCATTGCCTTCAGCGCGCTGATGGTCAGCTGGTGGGCGCGCTCGGCGTCTAATGCGAAGGCGAGCGGCCGAAGCAGTTTGTAAAGTCCCATGTGGCGCCCGTCGTTCGTCGAAAATGCTGGTGCCGGGGTTGATCCGGCGGCACGCATCTCCTTGAACAATAGCAAGCCATCAAGCAACCGGAGGGGAAACCATCTTGCATCGATCCGCCCTGCTCGCAGCCACCGCAATGCTCGGCGCCTGCGCAACGACCAGCCCGCCGGACGCGCTGCTGGTTCCGCCGGTCACGACGGAAGAGGCGTCAGCGCCGGCGGCGACCGTGCCGCCGGCCGACCAGGCCGCAGCGCTCAAGCAGTTCTTCGAGGAATATGACCGGGCCGATCTCGCGCTCTCGCCGATCAGCAAGGCCTATCGGGGGATCAAGGACGGCGACTATGGCAAGCTCGACGAGTTCGGCGAGGCGGCGGCGCTTCGCAACCGCCAGCTCGACCAGAAGTTTGCCGACGAGATGGTGCGCCGGTTCGACCGCGCCGGCCTCTCGGCGGAAGACCAGCTGAGCTACGACCTGCTGCTCTATCGCAACCAGCGGTTCGCAAGCATCTTTCCCTATCGGCACGGGGGCTATGTCTTCGACCAGATGAACGGGGCACAGGCCGATATCCCCGCCTTCCTCATCAACATCCACAAGGTCGAAAACGAGGAGGATGCGAGGAACTACATCAGCCGGATCCGGGCCAGCGCCGCCTATCTCGACCAGGCCATCGCCGAGGCAAGGGCGCGCGAGAATGCCGGGACGCTCCCGCCGCGCTGGGTCTTCCCGCAGGTCATCGAGCAGTCCCAGAACCTGATCCGGGGGGCGCCGTTCGACAATGGCCCCGACAATGACCTGTTTGCCGATTTCAAGAAGAAGGTCGGGGCGCTCAACATCGCCGAGAGCAGCAAGGCCGCCCTTGTCGCCGAGGCCCGCCAGGCCCTCGTCGAGGATATGGGTCCTGCCTACCAGCGGGTGATCGCTTCCCTGCGCGACCAGGAAAAGCGGGCCGGGACCGACGACGGGATCTGGCGACTGCCCAACGGGGCAGCGATGTATCAGGCGCTGCTCGGCTATTACACGACGACCGACCTGACGCCCGACCAGGTCCACGAGCTCGGCCTTGCCCAGGTCGCCCGTATCCATGGCGAAATGGAAGCGATCAAGCAGCAGGTCGGCTTTTCGGGAACGCTCCAGCAGTTCTTCGCCCATGTCCGTGACAGCGACCGCTTCTACTATCCCGACACGGACGCCGGCCGGCAGCGCTATATCGATGAATCGCTGAAGGCCCAGCGGGAGGCCGAGGCCGCGCTCCCGCGCTTCTTCGGCCGGCTTCCGAAGACGGAGCTCCTCATCAAGGCGGTCGAGCCGTTCCGCGAGAAGAGCGCCGGCAAGGCCTTTTACAATGATCCGCCGCCCGATGGCTCGAGGCCGGGCATTTACTATGTCAACCTCTACAACATGAAGGACATGCCCTCGCTCGAAGTGGAGGCGCTGTTCTGCCACGAGGGCATCCCGGGGCATCATCTCCAGGGCGCTGTCACGGCCGAGCTACCCGAGGGATCGGTCCCGCCCTTCCGCCAGTTCAGCGGCTACACCGCGACCGACGAGGGCTGGGGCCTCTATGCCGAGAAGCTCTGCAAGGAGATGGGGCTCTACAAGGATCCCTACCGCGACTTCGGCCGCCTCCAGCTTGAGCTGCACCGGGCGATCCGCCTGGTGGTCGATAGCGGGATCCACCACAAGAGGTGGAGCCGCGAGCAGGCGATCAAATATGTCGAGGACAATTCGGCGGACGCGAAGGGCGGGATCGTCAAAGCGATCGAGCGCTACATCGTCTACCCGGGCCAGGCGACCGCCTACATGGTCGGCAAGCTCAAGATCGAGGAGCTGAGAGCAAGGGCGAAGGCCGAGCTCGGCGACCGCTACGACGACCGCGGGTTCCACGACACGATCCTCCTTGCCGGATCGATGCCGCTTGGAATGCTGGAGAAACGGGTCGACCAGTGGATCGCGACGGTGAGGGGCTCCTAGGGCCCCTCATTGCCTGAATTATTGGTTGGGCAATCGAAGGCCAGGTCATTCTTATTTTGCAGGATGCAATCTGAAGCCTTTTGCTGGATAAGATATGGCAAAGCAACGAAGAGCTGGCGCCAACGGATAACCCGGCTTTCGGGGGCTGGCTGAGCCCAGCCTTTGGTTGCAATGCGCCACGCAAATGCCTAAATCGGACTAGAAAGCTCCGATTAGAAAAATGCGACTCACCCATCTTGCAGACTATGCGGTCGTCATGATGACCGCGGCCGCGCGCCGCGACCATCAGCCGCGTCTTACTGCCGGCGAACTTAGCGAAGATACGGGCGTCCCGCTGCCAACCGCCCAGAAGCTGATGCAGAAGCTGGCATCGCACGGCCTGCTGGTCGGCCACCGCGGCCAGGGCGGCGGCTATTCGCTTGCCCGACCGGTCGGCGAAATCAGCCTTGCCGACATCATCGAGGCGGTCGAAGGCCCGATCATCATGACGACCTGCGCCGATGGCCTCAACCATGACTGCGTGCTCGACGCGCATTGCCGGGTGAAGCCGCACATGGGGATCGTCGGCAACAAGGTGCGGGGCGCGCTCGGCGCGGTCTCGCTGAAGGAACTTGCGTCATGAACGAGGAAGTTGTCGCCAACCGCGAGGCACGCGACGCGCTTGCCCGCGACTATGAGTGGGGCTTCGTCTCGGACGTCGAACAGGAGTTCGCGCCCAAGGGCCTCAACGAGGACACGATCCGGTTCATCTCCGCCAAGAAGGGCGAGCCTGTGTGGATGCTCGACTGGCGGATGAAGGCCTATCACGCGTGGCTCGAAATGGAGGAAGTCGAGTGGGCCAAGCTCGATATCCCCCAGATCGACTACCAGGACGCCTATTATTACGCCGCGCCCAAGGAAAAGCCCAAGCTCCAGAGCCTCGATGAGCTGGATCCCGAGATCCGGCGCACCTACGAGAAGCTCGGAATCCCGATCGAGGAGCAGTAAGTGCTGGCGGGCGTCGTGGGAGCGCCACGCGTCGCCGTCGACGCCGTGTTCGACAGCGTCTCGGTGGCGACGACCTTCCGCGAGGAAC
>CAZQLI010000040.1:0-11541 GCA_964594145.1 uncultured Sphingomonas sp.
ATGGAGGGCGAGGTGATCGTCACCCAGGAATTGTTCAAGTTCGAATATCTCGACGAGACGCCCGACGGGAAGATCATCGGCGAATATCGCTCGATGGGCCTTCGTCCCTATACGCTTGAGAAGGCCAAGCAGTTCGGCTTCGACCAGCCCTACCTGGAATCCTGCCTCTAGGGCCAATTCCCGGGTAACGGGGGTTGCTCCTGGCACGGGGCCCGGCCAAAGTCCGGGCCCGTAGAGGCGCCAGGGAGGCCAGAGCCATGTCCATCACGTTCCTGTTCCCGGCGGCTGCCGCGCTGCTGATGTCTGGCCAGGCCACCGCCCCGCAGCAGCCGGCAACACCGCAGGTGACGCTGGAAGCCGCTTTGTCCGTGCCCGGCCGGAGCGACAGCAACAAGGCGCGCGATCCCTACCGCCACCCAGTCGAAACGCTCGGTTTCTTCGGCGTCAAGCCGACGGACACGGTGGTGGAGCTCTGGCCAGGCGGCGGCTGGTACACCGAGATCCTCGCGCCCTATCTCACCGCAGGGGGAAAGCTGCACCTCGTTCCTCCCGCTGGCCGCTATGATGAGCGTATCCGGGCCAAGCTTTCCGGCGACCCGGTTTACAGGAACGTCACGGTCGCGACCTTCACCGGCAGCGGCCCGACCGAGATCGCTCCGGCAAGCGCCGACGTCGTCCTGACCTTCCGCAACGTGCACAGCTGGCTCGACGAGAAGTCTGCGATCGCCGACCAGGTGTTTCGCGAGGCTTTCCGGGTACTGAAGCCAGGCGGAACCCTCGGCGTTGTCGAGCATCGCCTCCCGGAAGAGGAGGAAAACGGCAAGCAATTGACCAGCGGATATGTGAAAGTCTCGACGGTACGCGCGCTGGCCGAGGCCGCTGGCTTCAAGCTCGTTGAGACGAGCGAGGTCAATGCCAATCCCAAGGACAGCAAGGACTATTCGGGCGGCGTCTGGACGCTTCCCCCTACCCTTCGGCTCGGCGACACCGACCGGGATAAATATCTGGCGATTGGCGAAAGCGACCGTATGACGCTGAAGTTCGTCAAGCCCTGACAGGGAGCGCCTCGAAGCGCATGCCGACGCCGGTGGCGGTGAACGGCACGGGGAAGACAAAATCTTCCCCGGGGGCTTACGCGGGCGAAATCGCTCCTTCGCAAACAACGGGCCAAGGAATTGGAATGATGGGCATGATCATCATCAGCATCGTGGTCATGGTCGTGTTTCACTGCTTCTTGGGATAGCGATCCTTCGGAGGCTGCTCCTTGTGCGGCTTCGGTTTGGTCGCCAGCATCCGCCGCTAATGCAGACCATTGGCTATTTTGCGCTGGATCAATGCCTTTGCCCTCCATGCCCATGATGTTCAAGCACGGAGGAAGTTATGCAGCCTCAGACCCGATCCGATCGCTACAGCACCCCCTCGATCATCCTGCACTGGTTGATGCTGCTCCTGCTCATCGCTGTTTATGCCGCTATCGAGCTGCGGGAAATTTATCCAAAAGGATCAGCTCCAAGGGAAGCTCTCAAGACCTGGCATTTCATGCTCGGCCTGTCAGTCTTCGGGCTAGTCTGGCTCCGCGTTGCTGCCCGGCTGCTCTGGCGAGGCCCTGGCCCGGTTGCTGGAGCAAACAGGTTTCAGCTGGCAATCTCTAACGCCGTCCATGCAGCGCTTTATATTTTCCTGGTCGCGATGCCGCTCGCCGGCTGGCTGGTCCTCAGCGCAGAAGGAAAGCCCGTCCCATTTTTCGGGCTCGAGCTTCCGGCGCTGGTCGGCAGGAGCGAGGGGCTGGCTGAGCGGGTAGAGTCCATTCACGAGCTCTTCGGAACGATCGGCTACTGGCTGGTCGGGCTCCACGCCGCTGCGGCGCTGTTTCACCACTATGTCATGCGCGATCGACTCATCGCCAGAATGCTGCCCCTGGGAGCCCGCTGAGCGCGGGCAGGATCCGCTCCGCGCCTTTGATGCTGGTTGCCTCAACTGGCATTCCCTCGCAGTGTCCAATCGATCTGACGGGAAAGAGGTTCGAGAGGACAGGCCCATGATGCCCACGTCATCCGCCATACGCCGGGCGAGCCGAACTTGCTGACCATTGGCGCATGGGCCACGCCGATGGCCGCTGCCATGACTTCGGCGGGCCTGTCGATCGCTGGAGACTGGGCCAATGAAGACCGCAGCGTCATTGTGCGGATCGCGCCCTGTGCACAGGCAGTTTGCGGGCACGTCCAGTGGAGTTCGCCCGAAGCACAGTCGGACGCGGCCAGGGCGGGAACGCCTCGGCTCAACGGCACCAGGGTCGTCATCGACTTCGTCGCGACGAGCGAGCGGCAATGGAGAGGAAAGCTTTTCATTCCGGACCATCGGCGCACTGTCCGGGCGACCATCCGGCAGAAGGGCCCCGATCATCTCGAGGTAAAGGGCTGTGAACTTGCCGGGCTGGTTTGCCGTACGCAGAAATGGAGCCGGGTAGCTTCGGCCGGTTCCTGAAGCGGGATTTACGCGGCCTCGGAAAGCTGCTCCGCCAGCTCGGTCCTGTCGCGGCCTCCCCGCTTCGCCTTGTAGAGCGCGCGGTCGGCTGCCTTGTAGAGGGTCGTGAAGCTGTCGCCGGCCTCTGCCAGCACCAGCCCGGCGCTGGCGGTCACGTTCAACATGGCGCCATCGAACTTGATCTGTGCGACCGCCACCGCCGCCCTCAGTGCCTCCGCAGATCGTTGTGCAGCTAGCTTGTCGCAGCCGGTGAGAAGAACCCCGAATTCTTCGCCGCCAAGCCGGCCGACGACCGACCCGAGCGCCGCCCCCACCTTGGCAAGTTCCTGCGCGATGGCCCGAAGCAGCTCGTCACCCGCGTGGTGGCCTGCGCGATCATTGACCGCCTTGAAGCCGTCGAGATCGAGCACCAGGAGAGCGGATTGCCGCCCCGCGCCGAGAATGGCTTCCGACCGGCCGATAAAGCCTCGCCTGTTAAGGAGGCCCGTCAACGGGTCCGTCTCCGCAAGTGCTGCCAGATGGGCGCCGGTTTGCAGGGCAGCGTCCCGCTCATGGCGGATGCCCCACATACGAAGGCTGGTGGAAATCGTCAGCCAGAGGGTCTGGAGGGCGCAGGCAATGAGGACCATGTAAAGCCCGCTGTCATCCCCGGCGCTGATGCCGCTGTCGGTAAAGGTGCTCCAGAGCACGGCCGCGGCCGGGATCGCGAATGAAAGCGCAAAATCGCGGGCGGCGGAGCTTCCCCGACGCCATGTGTGCCAGCAGGCTCCGATGAGCGAGAAAGTGGTAATGACCACGGCCATGTTGAGCGCGGCAGCGGCCGATGAAAGCAGCGCGCCGGGCACGACAGACGCGAACGCGCCAACGGCCATGACGAGGACAGCAACAGCTGCGAGGCCGCCCCGGGCCCAGCGTGGCGCGAAATTCCCGGTTGCCGAGAACATGTAGCCGACCGCGCAGGCAATGGCCGCGGTGGAGCTGAGCGTAGCCAGGCGCGCGGCGAGCGTCCCTGCAACCTGTGGCGCGACGAACAACGCCACCTGCGTCCATAGCAACGCCCAGCCGAGCACGCCTGCAGCCCAGGCAGAATTCCAGAGGGGCTCGGAACGCCGCACTGCCAGCCCGACAAGGAGGTTGGCCAGCGCCGAGATGACGAGGAGAGCCAGCGCCGCACCGATCAGCATTGACCGAAGGGCCTGCGAGCCAGGGTCCGGCCAACCGGAAACGAGGCGAGCCTTGATCAGCCGGTCGAGATGCGCGCCCCTGACCCCCACCCCAACGGACTCAACCGTTCCGGAATTTTCCGGTGGGGTGAATTCGAGCGAACCGCCAACGCGCCAGTGATTGCCGTAATCACCGGCGCGTACCTGTTGGCGGAGGGATGAGCCGTCGGCAAACTTGTAAATGACGACTGCCTCGTCGAAGCGTGACTGCCTGATGCTGACGGCGTGGAATGAGGAAGGAGCTGCGGCCGTCATCCAGAGCCAATCGGCCTCGGCTCGAAATTCGGCTGAACGGCAGGCATCTGCAGGGCGGCTGCTGCCGGAAACGACCAGGACACAACTGTCCTCGGTGTTGCTGACCACCTCTGCTGCAGACGGGCTGATACCGGCCAACAAGGCAGCCAACACAACCAGCAATTGTGAAATAAGCCTCACAAACAACCCCGATACGCCTTGTCCGACTGCCTGCCGCTTTCGCGCGCGCCTTAGGACCGGACCCCCTAATGCCTTGTAAACTTGCCGGGGCAAATGGCGATCGGCAATCGCCCACCTGTGCGCCAAGGAGATTGGCGTCAAGTCCGGATGCCTCGCGGCGGAGGACAGGATGGCAAATGTTATTGGCAGCTATCTGACGAAGAGGAGTAAAATCTCATACGCCAAGGCGTATAAATCTCGTTTATACGCTGCAAAGCATTTGCCTAAAGAAATACGCTACGCAGTATATAACGACTTTATACTTATAATGGACCTCGCTAGGTTTGCGCCAAGCTACGCTTCAGCTCTTGCCGAAGTTGGGACTAAGCGGCTCGTCATGGCCGAAAGCCGATGATCCGCTTCGATTGCACCGAATGCAAAATTCCGACATTCCAATCGTTATTCTGTTGGGAGCCTTGGATGCCAACGTCTGACGATTTTCGCAGCGCCCTACGCTCTCAGCTTCGCGCAGCAGAGCTTAAACATCTGCCCTACGTCGACATCAACGCGGGCGAACTCCATCGCCAAGTCGGTGGCTACCCTGGCAAAAACCATCAGATGCCGAGCTGTTGTCAGGTCATGGAGCAAGAACGCCGCGGGTTGGACGCGGTCATCGCAGGTCCGCCGAGCGGTAAGGGAGCAAGCTTGACGGTTCGCTATCGCTTGCCTCGCTGATCCGAATTTGGCCGGAAGCGGACCGTCGGCTCTTGGCAATCGCAAGCGCAAGGTGGCCGTAAGCGGACCACCTAAGCAGGGTGACGGCGCCCTCTTGCGATGATCCAGCCGACGAAGATCAGCACCGGGCTCGCGCCGAGAAGCGCGGTCAAAATAGAGAGTGGGCGACGCCTGCCCGCACGGCACCGGCCTCAACCATAAGCCCAGAGGTATAGGGCTCCGGCCAATAGGGGCTGAGCGGCGATCACCCAGCGGAACCAGTGCCATTCGGAGGGTGGACAGCAAGCGCAGGTCATACAACTCTCCGATTTCGTCCGGTCAGAGCGCCCCAGCGCTCTTCCAGAGCATGTAGGCGGCGACGACGAAGATCAGGCCGGCGAACACGGTGGTCAGGCGACCTTGCGTGCCAGAGAGGTGCTTCGCAAGGCGCGCGCCGAGGAAGGCCCCCGCCACGCCTCCGACTATGAATACGCCGGCAAGGGCCCAATCCACCAGGCCAGAGAAGGCGTAGTTGGCGGCGGTCGTCAGCCCGAAGGCAGTCACCGCCACGAGCGATGAGCCGATGGCGTTGATCATCGGCATGCCGGTCGCGGCGACTAGACCCGGAACGATCAGGAACCCGCCGCCGATGCCGAAGAACCCGGAGAAAAGGCCGGTACCAGCGCCGTAGCCGATGAGCTTGGGCGCATTCTCCCGGCCGAGCACGACGGAAGGGTCGCCCTCGCGGCGCCGATTGCGCAGCATCAGAACGCCAACGACGACCATGACGATGGCAAACAGGAAGAGCAGCTTCTGGCCGTCGAAGGCCTTGCCTGCGGTCGATCCCGCGAACGCTCCGGCGATGCCGGCGGCGGCGTAGACCAGCGAGCACCGCCATTTCACGTTGCCGTGGCGCACGTGGTTGAGAAGCCCGGTCAGGGCATTGGCCGCGACCGCGAGCGCGCTGGTGCCGATTGCGACATGCGGACTGGGAACGCCGACGAGATAGACCATGAGCGGGACAGCGAGGATGGAGCCCCCGCCGCCGACCAGGCCAAGCACGAAGCCGACCAGCACGCCCGATCCGGCTCCAAGCAGATATTGAATGGTGTCGAGCATGACTGGTTATCCAATCGGACGAAGGGTCAGGAGACCGCCTGTGAAGCCTTCCAAAGGGCGGTGGACCGGTTGCCGGTGCGACAGAAGGCGAGCACCGGCCCGTCCGCTTCGCTGAGGGCGGCGGCAAAGTCGCGCACGTCCTTGTCGGTCATGGCTCCGGGCACCACCGGGACATGCCAGTAGGCAAGACCGACCCGCTTCGCTTCGGCCTCAAGCTCGAGCGAGCTCGGCTGGTCCGGCGCTTCCGCATCCGGGCGGTTATTAATGACGCCGACAAAGCCTGAGGCGGCAATCTCGCGGAGATCCTCCGGCCGCACCTGCGGCGCGGTTGCGAGTTGGTCGGAAAGTCGTGCGAGTTCCATCGTGATTATCCTTCATATGCGGGCGTAGGGGCCCGAGTTGCAGTGAAGAGGTGGTGCAGCATCATGCCGGCGAGCATCGCGATGACGAACAACCACGGTTGCCAGGCACCTAGGACCAGCCCGGCGACGGCGGGTCCCGGGCAGAAGCCCACAAGACCCCAGCCGATGCCGAACATCGCGGCCCCAACGAGCAGCCGGCGGTCCAGTGTGCGGCTCTCCGGGATGGAGAAGCGCTCGCTGAGCAGGGGCCGGGTCATCTGGCGTCGGATCAAATAAGCGATTGCGGACGGCAGCAGCGCCGCTCCCATGACGAACATCAGCGTCGGATCCCAAGCGCCGGCGACGTCGAGAAACGCCTGCACGCGCGCGGGGTTAACCATGTCCGACAGGGCCAGTCCGGCGCCAAAGATGATGCCGACGAGCAGGCCGGGGAAGAGATTGCGCATGTCAGCCTCCGATCACGTGGCGCAGAATGAAGACGGTGGCGGCGGCACTCGCCATGAAGGTCGCGGTGGCGGCGATCGACCGAGGCGACAGCCGCGCCATTCCGCAAACGCCGTGACCGCTGGTGCAGCCGTTGCCCAGCCGGGTTCCGAAGCCGACTAGAAGGCCCGCCACGATCAGCAGCGGCACCGACGAGGTGACGATCACCTCCGGCGTGCGCAGCAGCAGCGCGATCAAGGCAGCGCCGATCGGCAGGCCGACGAGGAAGGCGGTGGCCTGAGACCAGGGCGTGCCGCCTGCGCCCATCCTGGTCGCCGTGGCGACCATCCCGCTGACACCGGCGATGCGGCCCGTCAGGAGCAGGAGGAGCGCGGCGGCAGTGCCGATCAGCAAGCCGCCGCCGATCGCCATCAATGGCGTCATCGTTTCCATGATTTTCGTCTCCGCTTAGAGCTGGTTGAGCGGGAGCTTGAGGTAGCTGACGCCGTTTTCCTCGGGCTCCGGCATCCGGCCGCCGCGCATGTTGACCTGGATCGACGGCAAGATGAGCTTCGGCATCGAGAGCGTCGCGTCGCGCTGCGTCCGCATCTCGATGAAATCCTCCTCGCTCACGCCCTCGTGGACATGGACATTACCGGTCCGCTCGGCGAGCATCGTCGTCTCCCAGACATATTCGTCGCGATTCGGCGCCTTGTAGTCGTGGCAGAGGAACACGCGGCTCTGGTCCGGCAGCTTCATCAGACGGCGGACCGAGCGGTAGAGCTGACGCGCGTCGCCGCCGGGGAAGTCCGCGCGTGCCGAGCCGTAGTCCGGCATGAACATGGTATCGCCGGTGAACACGGCGTCCCCGATGATGTAGGCCATGTCCGCCGGCGTATGGCCGGGGACATGGAGCGCGATCAGGGGAATCTCGCCGATCATCAGCTCGTCCCCATCTACGAGCAGCCGGTCGAACTGCGAGCCGTCGCGGGCGAAGCGCGTGCCTTCGTTGAAGATCTTGCCGAACACGTTTTGAACGGTGACGATCTCGGCGCCGATCGCGAGCTTGCCGCCAAGCCTCTCCTGGAGATAGGGCGCGGCCGACAGGTGATCCGCGTGGGCATGCGTCTCGAGCAGCCACTCGACCTTCAACCCTTCCTCCTCGACATAGGCGATCATCGCGTCGGCGGATTCGAAGCTCGTCCGTCCCGACGGCTGATCGAAGTCGAGCACACTGTCGACGATCGCCGCAACCTTGGTCGCGGGGTCATGCACGACGTAGCTGGCCGTGAAAGTCGGCTCGTCGAAGAACGCCCTCACATGCGGCGTGCGGATCTTTCCCTGCAGCACGGCTTGCACCTGCGCAGCAGCACGCTCGAGATTGATGTCCTGATGCATGATCATTTTCCCTTGGTTCCGGTGGCGCTCTCCTGGCCCAGCTCCGGGCAGAAGAGATCGTGGAGAAGCACGAGCAACTGCTCGGCCTTGGGATCGCAGACGCGGTAGAAGACCGTCTGGGCCTCCTTGCGGGTGGCGACGAGGCCTTCCTCGCGCAGCTTGGCGAGGTGCTGAGACAGGGCAGACTGGCTGAGGCCCACCTGTTCGGTGAGATCACCAGCGGACATCTCGCCTGTCTCGGCGAGGTAGCAGAGCACGAGCAGGCGCGGTTCGCTGGCCAACGCCTTGAGCAAGCGGACCGCGTCGGCGGCATGCCGGCTGAACTGGTTGACGAGATCCGACCGCATCACACTCTCCATTAGTTGAACCTAATTTAGGATCATCTAATTGATGTGCAAGGGGGTCCAAGATCAGGCGGGCGCGGTTTGGGTTTCCAGACGTTGGATCACTCGGGCTAGGCGCTGGCGCACCTCACTTGCGGCTTCAAGCAGCTGGGGGTTCCCGATAGCCTGCATCGACGCGACAGGATCAATCGCCGCTACCTCACTGCTACCGTCCTCCCAAGCTTGGACCACGACGTTGCAGGGAAGCATGGTCCCCACCTTGTCTTCGAGCTTCAGCGCCTCGTGCGCCAGAGCGGGGTTGCAGGCCCCCAGGATGGTGTACGGACGGAAATCGACGCCGATCTTCGTCTTCAGCGCCTCTTGGATGTCGATCCTGCTGATGACGCCGAAACCCTCCTCCTTGAGAGCGGCCTCAGTCTGCTTGATCGCTTCCTCGAAGGGGGCCTGTAACGTCGCGGCGATGTAGTAGCTCATGGAATTACTCCTGCAGGCTAACAGCGAACAACCCTCGCCGGCCGTTCCCGAGAACTTGAGTGCGGACTACCCGCCCGCCCAACCTCCCCGCCGGCGAGCCGCTGCACCGGAAACAGCGACATGTGAAATCACCCACGGCCGGTGTAGGCTGGTCCCTATGACACGATCGGACGATGACGGGCACTGGACTCACGTCTACGAGGCCAAGCCTCCTAATACGGTTAGCTGGTACCAGGAGACTCCCGAGCCGTCGCTCGGCGCCCTTGATCGCTTCGGAGCGTCGGCAACCTCGTCGCTGATCGACGTCGGAGGTGGAGCATCTAACCTCGTCGATGCCCTACTGGCGCGAGGCTGGCAGGATCTCACCGTGCATCGGATGAAGGCCGTGATCGTCAGACTGCCTGGTTGAACGTCTCATTTGCGACATCTGCGGGCTCCTCGGGAGCGTCCGCAACGGGCGCCTAGAGGTCGCTCCACTTGAACGACCGCGATTGGCCGTCAGCGGCCTGTCAGCTTTCAAGCAAGCGATCGGAAAAGCTGACATGAAAAGCTGACATTCTGTCGAGCCAAGGGCGGGGGTCAGCATCGACCAGTTATGATAATTTTCTAGCCAAAGCCTTAAATGGCGGCTTCAGCCAGATTTTGCCACCTGCGGAATGGAGCGCTGCTAGGACGGTATCCACCACCACCTCAGCATGCAGTTTTGTGGCCGGCCGAAATTACCTTTCGTAGGACTTTTAACAAAAAATCGTTGAACTAGGACCTAAAGCAGCTATCGTCGTGCAAGGAAGCCATGCTGCACCAACTCGAAATCGAAAATTTCTACGCGGTCCGCGACCCTCAGGTGATCGACCTGCGGGTAGCCTCGAACGTGCCCGACACGCCCGGCCGCTTCGCGGCTTTGTGGGAGGGATCCAGCGAGCGCGCGCCCAAGGTGGTTGGACTGTTCGGCGCGAACGCGTCGGGCAAGTCGACCGTGCTGCGTGCGCTCTCATTCATCGCCTGGTTCGCGCGCGACAGCTTCAGCCTTGCACCAGGCGCGCCGCTGCCGTTTCTGCGCTTCAACCGCAACGACGCCGTCCAGGAACGGACACGGCTGGCGATCCAGCTGGCCGGCGTGAACCCGGTCGACTGGCTGCTAGGTGAAGTTCGCTACGGCTATGAGGTCGTGCTGGGACGCTCGCCCGACGGGCATGATCAGGTGCTGCGCGAAGCCATGCATTATTGGGCGCACGACAGCGGCCGCAAGGTCCGGCTGTTCGAGCGCGATGCCGAGGGCAAGGTCAAGACCGGCCCCGAGTTCGGCATGACCGGCTATACCCAGGCGCTCGGCAAGGTGCTGCGCCCCAATGCCAGCGTGATCTCGACGCTCGCGCAGCTGCAGCATGGCTTTGCCACCACCTTGCGGGAAGCGGCGCAGCAGGTCTTCACCAACATGCAGATCGAGCGCACGCAAACGGTCGAGCAGGAAATGGTGCATTTCTATGCCTCGAACCCGCCATTGGTTGAGGCGCTCAACCGCGAGATCGAGCGGGTCGATCTCGGCATCCAGGCAATGCGCATTGAACAGGGGCCGAACGGGCCGTTGCTGCTGTTCTCGCACGAAGGCCATGATGGTCCGATGCCGCTGCATCTCGAAAGCCAGGGCACGCGCGCCTTCGTCTGGATCTACCCGTTCCTGCAGCGCGCGCTCGATACCGGCGGGATCGCCTTGCTCGACGAACTCGACACTGCGATCCATCCGTTGCTGCTGCCCGAGATCTTGCGCTGGTTTTACGATCCCAAGCGCAACCCTCATCATGCGCAGTTGTGGATGACCTGCCACAATGCGTCGCTGCTCGAGGATCTGGTGAAGGAGGAAATCCTCTTCACCAGCAAGACCGGCGACGGGCGTTCGGAAGTTTATGCCTTGAGCGACGTCCAGGGCGTGCGCCGCGACGACAATTATTATCGCAAATATCTGAGCGGCATTTACGGCGCCGTTCCGCGCATCGGATGAGGCCGCCGGTCGCACGACGCCGCGCGGAGCGCCCGCAGCGCTTCCGCATCTTCGTCGGATCCGAGGGCGAAAGCGAACAGGGCTATGTCGCCTTGCTGCAGCGGCTCGCCGATGCGGCAGGCTTGGCCCTTCATTTCGATACCGTCGTGCTGCAACCTGGCGGCGGCGACCCGCTCGCGATCGTCGAGCTCGCCGTGCGGCGCATGACGCGACGCGAGCGCCAGTCCGGTGCGCCCTATGCCCACCGCGCGATCCTGCTCGATGCCGACAAGCGTGGGCAACAGCCGCAGCGTGACGACCGTGCGGGGACACTCGCCGCGATCGAGGCGATCACCTTGATCTGGCAGGAGCCCTGCCACGAAGCGCTGCTGCTGCGGCATCTGCCGGGCTGCGCGCAATTGCGCCCGCCGCAGACGCCGCTGGCCTGTCAGCAGCTGGTGCAGCGCTGGCCGGACTATCGCAAGCCGATGCCGGCGGCGCGACTGGCGCAGCGGATCGACGCGGCGAGCCTTGCGCAGATCCGCACCGTCGAGAGGGCGCTGGCGGGGTTTTTAATGGCGATCGGCCTGCTAGCGCCGGAGCCCGGC
>CAZQLI010000041.1:0-11536 GCA_964594145.1 uncultured Sphingomonas sp.
GATCGGCGCGGCGGCGCGCGCGTCCATCTCCGAGCATCTCGAGCGGAAGGTCCACCTGTTCCTGCACGTGAAAGTCAGTCCCCGCTGGGGCGAGGACCGCGGTCTCTACGAGGATATTGGCCTCGACTGGGCCGACTGAGGGCCTGGCGGAGGGCCAGGCCGCGATGCGGGACTAGCCGGTGTTGGAAAGCAGCTGGTCGACCCAGATCGGTACCTCGATGCTCGCCGGCCCGTAGCGCCGCTCATCGAAGAAGATGCTGCCCTGGCTCGGCTCGAGGTTGATCTCTAGCGTCCTCGCACCGCGGTAGCGGGCAGTCTGGACAAAGCCGGCCGCCGGGTAGACCGCGCCCGACGTCCCGATCGAGACGAACATGTCGCAGCCCATCAGGGCCTCGTCGATGCGTTCCATCTCGTAGGGCATTTCTCCGAACCAGACGATGTCCGGCCGGACCCGGCCGCTGACCTGGCAAAGGGGACAGGAAGCGCCTTCGCCCATTGGCCCGTTCCAGCCGAAGCGCTGGTCGCAGGCAAGGCAGAGGCCGCTGGTCAGACGGCCGTGCATGTGGAGGAGCCTGTTTTGACCGGCCCGTTCGTGGAGGTCGTCGACGTTCTGGGTGACCAAGAGGAAGTCCCCCGGCCAGGCGGAATCGAGACGCGCGAGTGCAAGATGGGCGGGATTGGGCTCGACTTCCTCCAGCCGGGCACGCCTCGCGTCATAAAATTTGTGGACGAGGGCCGGGTCGCGCCGGAACGCCTCTGGAGTCGCCACGTCTTCCACCCGGTGGCCTTCCCAAAGACCATCCGGTCCACGGAAAGTCGCGAGGCCGCTCTCGGCACTGATTCCCGCCCCTGTCAGCACGACGATGTTGCGCGGCCCGCCCATCTTCTCATCCTAGCCCGTTTTCCAGTGAAGTCAGCGGATTGAACTATTGACACTATTGTCAGCGACGCCCAAGCTCCGCTCATGGTGAGCCCGGCCTATCATCACCCGGTTGGCATCCGCGCCGAGGACATTGACCACATGGGTCATGTCAACAACAGCGTCTATCTGAAATGGGTCCAGGAAGCCGTCGTCCGCTACTGGGAGAAGGTCGCCCCTCCCGAGGCGGTGGCGCGCCACCTGTGGATCGCGCTCAGCCATGAAATCAGGTACCGCAGGCCGACCTTCCTCGACGACCGGGTCGTCGCCGACGTCATTGCCGAGAAGGTAGACGGCGCCCGAGCCTTCTTCACCACCGTCATCAAGCGCGGCGAGGAGGTATTGGCCGAGGTAAGGAGCAGCTGGTGTTGCCTCGACTCCGCCTCGCGCCGGCCAGTCCGTCTTGCCAAGGATATCGCCCAGCGCTTTCTCGCCGACTAGGCATTGCCGCGCCCGGCCTCCGGGGCCATTGACCAGTCATGGCTGACGAGGCGATCCGGGTCGGGATTGGCGGCTGGACCTACCCGCCATGGCGGGGGAACTTCTACCCGGCTGGCCTGGCCCAGGTCCGGGAGCTTGAATTTGCATCCCGGGCGCTCGGCACGATCGAGATCAACGCCACCTTCTATGGCCGACAGAAGCCAAGAAGCTGGGAAAAATGGGCCAGCGACGTGCCCGACGGGTTCCGGTTCAGCATCAAGGGTTCGCGCTACGTGGTTACCCGCCCGAAGCTCGCCGATGCCGGCGAGGGCATCGGCAATTTCCTGGGCCAGGGGCTCGCGGCCCTGCGCGATCGGCTCGGGCCGATCCTCTGGATTCTCGATACGCGCCGGGCGTTCGACCCCGAAGACATCGCCGCATTCCTGGCCCTTCTTCCGGACGAGCTGGAAGGCCTCGGGCTGCCCCACGTGATCGAGCCTCGCCATGACAGTTTTCGCGATGAACGCTTCTTCCAACTGTGCCGCGAGCGGGATGTGGCGGTCGTTTTCGGCGATGATGACGAATTCCCGCTGATCGATGCCGATACGGCGAGCTTTCGCTACGCCAGGCTGCAGAAAATGCGTCCCGAGATCGCCACCGGCTATGACGACAAGGCGCTCGGGCGCTTCGCCACGCTTGCCCGGGAATGGAGCGGGGCAGGCAAGGAAAGCTATATCTACATGATCAATGGGGCCAAGGAACGCGCGCCGGCAGCGGCGCTCGCGCTCCAGGAGCGGCTGGGCATTGCGCCGGGCTGACTCATCGGCCATCACCCGACCCATGCAAACCGACCAGCAGCCCCTTCGCATCATCCTGTTCGCGCCCGGCGGCCGAATGGGAAAGGCGATCCAGGCTGCGATCGCCGAAGACCAGGGGTTCGAGCTGGTCACCGAAGGGGGCGACGTCCTCATCGACTTCTCGGCCCCTGACGGTCTCAGGAGCAGCCTGGACCAGGCCATATCGGCGGGCACTCCACTCCTCGTCGGAACCACCGGCCTCATCGAGGAGCATCACGCGCTGATTGCCGACGCCGCCAAAATCGTCCCGATCCTGAGGGCACCGAACACCTCGCTCGGTGTCGCGCTGCTAACCGACCTGGTCGAGCGCGCGGCCCGCGTCCTTGGCCCGGACAACTGGGACGCCGAGATCATCGAGGCCCATCACCGCAACAAGACCGATGCCCCTTCGGGTACCGCCCTCCACCTCGGCAGCGCCGTCGAGAGGGGCCGAGGAATGGATGCCAAGGAGGAGCTCGGACGCGGCGGCACCGGGCTTTCCCGCGAGGCGGGAAGCATCGGCTATTCGGCTGTCCGTGGCGGCACCGTAGCGGGCGACCATGACGTGCTCTTCCTCGGGCCCGAAGAGCGCCTCATCCTGTCGCATCGCGCCGAGAGCCGCGCCATTTTCGCCCGCGGGGCTCTCGCCGCCGCCCGTTTCCTCGCCGGAAAACCGGCCGGGGCCTACACCATGCGGGACGTCATCGACGCCGCATGAGAAAGGCCGATGTTTTCGAGTTTTTCCGCCGGCTGGCGGAACAGGACCCGGCGCCCCAGACGGAGCTGGAATATGTAAATCCCTACACGCTCCTCGTCGCCGTCGCCCTTTCCGCCCAGGCAACCGACGTCGGCGTAAACAAGGCAACCCGCAGCCTCTTTGCAAAGGTGACCACCCCCCAAGAAATGCTGGAGCTCGGCGAAGAGGGCTTGAAGGAGCACATCAAGACCATCGGCCTATTCAATACCAAGGCGAAAAACGTCATCGCTGCCGCCCGGATATTGGTCGACGAGTTCAACGGCGAGGTTCCAAGGAAGCGGGATGAGCTTGAAAAGCTTCCCGGGGTGGGCCGAAAGACCGCCAATGTCGTTCTCAACGTCGCCTTCGGCCAACCGACGATCGCGGTCGACACCCATATTTTCAGGGTGGCGAACAGGACCGGGCTGGCTCCTGGAAAGACCCCGCTCGAGGTCGAGCTCAAGCTTGAGAAGGTCACCCCCGACCCGTTCATCGGCAATGCCCACCACTGGCTCATTCTCCACGGACGCTATGTCTGCAAGGCAAGGACGCCGGAGTGCTGGCGCTGCCCGGTGGTCGATCTATGCGCCTATCGGCCGAAGACGCCCGCTCCCAGGTCTAGGACCAGCGCCGGTCAAGACGCTCGCTGAGCCCGGTCAACAGCTCATATTGCGAAAGGCCGCTCGCCCCGGCCGCGGCAGGAAGCTCATAGTCAAGGGTTACCCAGTCCCCTTCCGCAAGTTCGGGAACGGCACTGGCATCAAGGGCGATGAGGTCCATCGATACCCGGCCGATCAGCGGCAGCGACCGCCCGCCAGCGCTTGCCGAACCCTTGCCGGCAAAGCATCTAAGATAGCCATCGGCGTAGCCGATGTTGACGATCGCGGCCTCGGTATCGGCCCTGGCGGCCCAGGTGGCCCCATAGCCGCATGTTTCCCCGGCCCGGATCGTGCGGCGCTGGATGACCTCGGCCTCGGGATAGGCGACCTGGCGAATGTTGCCGGACGCCTCCGCGCGCGGGATCCCGCCGTAGAGCGCGAGGCCCGGCCGGACGAGGTCGAACGAGAATGACGGTCCGAGGCATATCCCGGCGCTGTTGGAGAGGGCGTATCGCCTCGCCGGCACGGCGGCCGCGATCGCGAGAAATCGCTCGCGCTGGACCTCGTTCATGGCGCTGTCCTCGTCAGCGCAGGCGAGGTGGCTATGGAGCGTGTCGAGGTTCAGCCCCTCGAGGATGGCGATTTCGTCGGTCCGAAGACCAAGCCGGTTCATCCCGGTATCGATCATCACGTCACAGGGACGTCCGGGCGCTGCTTCCTTCCATCTTGCGACCTGGCCAGTGCTGTTGAGGACGGGCCTCGCCCCTGCCGCAAGCGCAACAGGGATATCGTCCGGGCCAACGCCGTGCAGCACGCAGACCTCGGAGCCCCCGGGAAGCGGGCCAAGCGCCTCGGCCTCGGCCCAGGTCGAGACGAAAAAGGTCCGGCAGCCCGCCTCCCAGAGCAGCTCCACCGCCTTCCGGGCGCCAAGGCCATAGGCGTCTGCCTTGACCGCGGCGCCCGTCGCTACGCCGGCAGTGCGCTGGAGCCAGCGCCAGTTCGACTGGAGCGCTGAGGAGTCGAGCCGGAGGCGTAGGGCATGGTGAATCACCGGCCCTGCCCTAGCCCCGCCGATGCCAGCCGTCGAGACAGGCGGGTCAGAACATTCTCGACCCGTTCGGGACCGGCCGGTCGGGCTCGATGAGCACGATATCGCCGCGCTCGTCGGCAAATCCGAGCGTCAGGACCTCCGACATGAACGGGCCGATCTGTCGCGGCGGGAAATTGACGACCGCGGCAACCTGCCGGCCGACGAGGCCATCGGCTTGATAATGGACAGTGACCTGGGCCGACGAGCGCTTGATCCCGACCTCGGGTCCGAAATCAATCTTGAGCTTATAGGCGGGCTTGCGCGCTTCGGGGAACGGCAGTGCCTCGATGATGGTGCCCGCCCGGACATCGACCTTGAGGAAATCGTCGATATTGATCGTCGCGCTCATCGCCCGGCCCTCGTCACCGCTGCAGCGGCTGCTTCCCAGTTCTGGCCGTCGAATTGCTCGATGGCGAGTTCTACCGGCTGGTCGAGGCAGTTGGCGTTGATGCTCCAGCAGTCCGGGTGGCTTCGCGGCTGGTAGAAGCTCTTCACGCCGCAAATCGAGCAGAACCGGTGCTCCGCCTCGCCAGTGCCGAAACGATAGCTGGTGAGTTCAGGCTCGCCTGACAGGAGTTCAAACCGCTCGTGGGGGACCATCAGGTGGATGAACCCGCTCATGGTGCAGATCGAGCAGTTGCAGTGCAGAGCCGGAACCGGCGGGTCCTCCACCGCTGCCTCGAAACGCACCGCGCCGCAGTGGCATCCGCCTGATATGCTCATCATGGGGATGCCTAATGCGGCGCGGCTATTCGATAATCAACGTGCAGCGACCGCGATCGGCCGGCTCGAGGCCTGGGCGATGCGCTCATCACGCTCGTCGGCGAGGCCGGCCAATGTCTCGACACGGCAGCGTCGGACGTCGTTCTTGCCGGCGACGTCGGCATCGGACGCTTGCCCGCAAACGTCGCGCACCGCGTGGGCGAGGCGGAGGTCCAGCGCCCGCTGCCCGGCGGCGGTGGAAAGGTCGAGATCGGCGGTCTCCACGGTCGCAACGGCAACCGGGGGCTGCGCGAAAGCAGGAGCCGACGCAAAGGCGAGAAGGCTTGCAATGAAGATCTTGGTCATGGTCGCGGATACCCGTTTTCAAAAGGGTCCGGCTGATTCCGGAGCGACCGGTCATCTAGTCTCGTTCCAAAACCTAAAACAGAAACGATATTGCGCAGCGGTTCTGCGTTATTGCAGAACGACAATCATGTTATGGCGAGCCATTGGAGGCGCCGATGCTTGACTGGAACGACCTTCGTTACTTCGTCGCAGTCGCCGAACATGGCAGCACGCTCAAGGCGGGGAAGGCGCTCAATGTCAGCCAGACCACGGTGGCACGGCGGCTCGCGGCGCTCGAACATGCGGTTGGCCTTGCGCTGTTTGACCGGAGGGCCGCGGGCTATGCGCTGACGCCTGATGGCGAGGCCCTCCTGGGCCATGCACGGCAGGTAGCCGCCGCGGCCGGGCAATTTGGCCAGGCGGCGGCTGCCCAGGCGCGCGACCATAGCGGAATGGTGCGGCTGACGACCCAGGAGATATTCGCGGTGACTCTGCTGGCGCCGATGCTGAAGGAGCTGCACGACCGGCATCCCGAGATCGTGATCGAGATCGACACGGATGCCGAGCTTCTGGATCTTGGTGAGGGCGAGGCGGACATCGCCCTTCGAAGCACGGCAAGCGAGCAGCCGGCCGGCACCGTCGGCCGAAGGCTCTGCATCGACGACTGGACGCTATACTGCAGCCGCGAATATGCCGAGCGCAACGGCATTCCCAAGAGCCGCAACCAGTTGAAGCAGCACGCCATCGTCGGTGGCGGGGGCGGCAAGCTCTGGCACCACTACGAAGCCTGGCTGAGGTCGCTCGGCCTCGAGGACCGGGTCGCGATGCACCAGTCCACTGCCACTGGGCTGCTCTCGGCAGTCCGGTCGGGCTTTGGCCTTGCAGTCCTGCCGTGCGTCATCGCCGACGGCGAACCTGACCTCGTGCAGTGCCTTCCGCCGCGCCATGATCACCAGCGGAGCATGTGGCTTCTAACCCATGAGCGCGTTCGCCACGCGCCGCGAGTCAGGCTGGTGATCGATTTTCTCTACGAACGGCTGGTGCGCCACGTGCGGGACCTCGAGAAACGGAAGGCGGCCGCCTGACCAGCGACCCTCGTCCTACGCCTCCAGCGGGCCGCCGCGCCAGGTCGGCGCGGGCCGCGCTCCGGTCGCCGCCTCGACCGCGGCCTTAGCGAGCAGGCGCGTCGAATCGAGGATGGGCAGCGGCGATATCTCGGCGCTGACGAGGAGCGGGATCTCCGTGCAAACGAGGGCCACCGCATCGCAGCCCTTGTCCTTGAGCTTGTCGATGATCGTCACGAAGGCTTCGCGCGACTCGTCGCGAAACCTGCCGAGGCAAAGCTCGCCGAAGATCACCTCGTCGACCATCTTTCGATCGTCTTCGTCGGGCACTGCCCAGCCGATCCCCCGGCGGCCAAGCGCTCCCGGGTAGACCGGTCCGCTCATCGTGAAGCGGGTGCCAAGGATTCCTATCTTGCGCCTTCCCTCGCCCTTCGCCCGGTCGGCAACGACCTCGGCGATGTGGAGCGCGGGCAGCGGAAAATCATCGCCCGGCGTTTCGAGGGCAATGTGCGCCGTGTTGTCGGGACAGACGAAGAAATCGCATCCCGCCGCGGCAAGTTTTCTTGCTTCGCGCTCGAAGAAGGACCGCAGCTTTCCGTGGTCGCCGCGATCCCCGTCATCGAGAAGCGGCTCCATCGCGCTGCAGGTCATGGTGATCTCGGGATGGAGGTGCGGCCCCAGCCGCTTCACGCCCTCGAGGCAGGCGGTCCTGAAGCACAGCGTCGCTCCTTCGAAGCTGTGACCAAGGATGCCGATATGCTTCATTCGACCGTGACGCTCTTGGCGAGGTTGCGGGGCTGGTCGACGTCGGTCCCCTTCACCACCGCCACATGATAGGCGAGCAGCTGTACCGGGACCGCGTAGACCAATGGCGCTATCAGCGGGTGGACTTCCGGCATCTCGATCGTCGCCATGCAACCCTCGCCCGCCTCGGCGAGCCCCTTCGCATCGGAGATGAGGACGATCTTCCCGCCGCGGGCTCGCACCTCCTGCATGTTGCTGACGGTCTTTTCGAACAACGGGCCCGAGGGTGCGATGACGATCACCGGAACGAGATCGTCGATGAGAGCGATCGGGCCATGCTTCATCTCGCCGGCAGCATAACCCTCGGCATGAATATAGCTGATTTCCTTGAGCTTCAGCGCGCCTTCGAGCGCCATCGGGTAATCGGGACCGCGCCCGAGATAGAGAACGTCCCTTGCCGGGGCGATGAGATGCGCCATCGCGGCAATATCCTCGTCGTGCGCAAGCGCATTGCTGAGCGCCTCGGGCGCGCGCTGCAGGTGGTCGACGATCGCCTCTTCCTCGCCTGGCTGAAGCTGTCCCTTGTCCCTTGCGAGGTTGGCGGCAAGCGCGGCGAGGACGGCGAGCTGGCAGGTAAAGGCCTTGGTCGAGGCGACGCCGATTTCGGGGCCTGCATGGGTCGGAAGCAGGAGATCCGCCTCGCGGGCCATCGAGCTGGTCGGGACATTGACCACGACCGCGATGGTCTGCCCTTCCTCGCGGGCATGGCGAAGAGCTGCCAGCGTGTCGGCAGTCTCGCCGCTCTGCGAGATGAATAGGGCCAGCCCGCCGGGCTCGAGTACGGGCTGGCGGTAGCGGAACTCGCTCGCGACATCGATATCGACCGGAACGCGCGCGAATTTTTCGAACCAGTATTTGGCGACCATGCCCGCGTAGAAGCTGGTGCCGCAGGCAACGATGGTCACCCGGTTGATCGTTGACAGGTCGAAATTGAAGTCGGGCAGAGCAACGCAGCCCTCGAACGGCCGGACATAGCTCTGGAGGGTCTGGGCGACCACGATCGGCTGCTCGAAGATCTCCTTCTGCATGTAATGGCGGTGGTTGCCCTTCTCGATCTGGACCGAGGAGGCGCCGGATTCGACGATCTCGCGCGTGATCGGGCGATTGGAACGATCATATATCTCGATGCTGCCAGGCTGCACGACCGCCCAGTCTCCCTCCTCGAGATAGGCGATTTTCTGGGTGAGCGGCGCAAGTGCGAGGGCGTCGGAGCCGAGGTAATTTTCCCCGTCGCCATAACCGACGGTAAGCGGCGCTCCCATCCGCGCCCCGATGAGCTGGTCCGGGTAATCCCTGAACAGGAAGGCGATCGCGAAGGCGCCGTGGAGGCGCGGGAGCACTGCCGCTACCGCATCCCTCGGGGACTTGCCATTCTCGACTTCCCTCGCGACGAGATGGGCGACGACCTCGCTGTCGGTCTCGCTCAATATCTTGCGGCCCTCGGCGAGCAGCTCGTCCCGGAGCGGCTTGAAATTCTAGATGATGCCGTTGTGAACCAGCGCCACCGGCCCGGCGATGTGCGGATGGGCATTGTCGACGGTCGGTGCGCCGTGCGTTGCCCAGCGCGTATGGGCTATTCCCGTGTCGCCGCGAAGGCTTTCGTTTGCCAGCACCCGGGCAAGGTTCTCGAGCTTGCCCTCGGCCCGGCGCCGCTCGAACTCGCCTTCCTGCACGGTGCAGATGCCGGCCGAGTCATAGCCGCGATATTCAAGCCGCTTCAATCCGTCGAACAGGCGCTGGGCCACCGGCTCGCGGCCAGCAATTCCTACGATACCACACATGTTACTTGCCCTTCTTGGCTTGCTGGCGTGCCCGGAACCGGGCCGCCCAGCCGGCAAATCCCTTCTGTTCCCCGCGGGCGATGGCGAGTTCGTCGGCCGCGACGCTCCTGGTGACGACGGAGCCTGCGCCAACGATCGCTCCATCGCCGATACTGACCGGTGCGACGAGCGCGCTGTTTGACCCGATGAAGGCTCCTGCGCCGATCTCGGTCCGGTATTTCCCGAACCCGTCATAATTGCAGGTGATGGTGCCAGCGCCGATATTGGCTTTCTCGCCCACCGACGCATCGCCGATATAGCTGAGGTGATTGGCCTTGGCGCCGCGTCCGAGGCTTGCCTTCTTCACCTCGACGAAATTGCCGACCTTGGCGCCCTGGCCCAGCTCAGTTCCCGGGCGCAGGCGGGCAAAAGGCCCCACCTCGCAACCGGTGGCGATGGTTGCGCCCTCGATATGCGAGAAGGCCCGGATCGTCGCGCCATCCGAAATCTTGACCCCCGGGCCGAATACGACATGCGGCTCGATCGTGCAGTCGCGCCCGAGCTCGGTGTCGGCCGAGAACCAGACGCTTTCCGGGTCGATCAGCGTTGCCCCCTGTTCAAGCGCACGCCAGCGCCGCCGGGTCTGCCATTCCTCTTCGAGCGCCGCGAGCTCGGCACGGCTGTTGACCCCGGAAGTCTCGAAGGGCTCGCCCTCGATGACGACCGGCGTCCGGCCTTCCTCCTTGGCGATCATGACGATGTCGGGCAGATAATATTCACCGGCCGCGTTGGCATTTCCGACCTTCGCCAGCCAGTCGAAGAGATCGGCGGAATCGACCGCCATCATCCCCGAGTTGCAAAGCTTCACGGCGCGCTCCGCCTCGTTGGCGTCCTTATATTCGACCATCTTGGAGATGTGATCGCCCTCGCCAAGGATCACTCGGCCGTAGGTCTTTCCGTCCTGCGGAGAACTTGCAAGGACGACCACGCCCGGCCTGTCCTCAGCCGCCAGGCGCTCGAGCATCCGCGTGAGCGTTTCGCGCGAGACGAACGGCGTATCGCCGTAGAGAATGAGAACGGGCCCGGAAAATCCATCGAGCGCGTCTCGGGCCATCTGCACGGCGTGGCCCGTGCCCTTCTGCTCCGCCTGGAAGGCGGTTTCGACGCCATGGCCTTCGAGGGCGGCTTCCAGCTGTTCGCGGCCCTTGCCGACGACGACGATGCGGCGGCTGGCACCGAGCTCCTCCACGGTCGAAAGGAGGTGAAGCAGCATCGGCCTGCCGGCGATGGGATGAAGCACCTTGTGGGTATCGGAACGCATCCGAGTGCCCTGGCCGGCAGCCAGGATGACAACCGAGAAATTGGACTGAATCATGCCGCCGCAATACACGCCCCGACCGGCATTGCCATAGGGCAAGAGCCGCGGCCCATCGAGCCGCGGCTCTTGTTTCTACCTCGAGGGAAAGATCAGCTTTCCGTCGTGGTCTTGGGAGTAGCGGTGCGCTTGCGGCCAGTGGTCGAGCGGCGCCTCGTGGTGCCCGACTTGCCAGTGGATCTCCCCGTCTTGGAAGCAGTGCGCCCGGTCTTGGCGGCCGGGGAAGCCTTGGCCTTGGAGGCCGGTGCCTTGCGCGTTGCCCCGGTCTTGCGGGGGGCAGCGCGCTTCGCCACCGGTTTCGAGGTCGCGGTCACCGCGGTTCCCTCGTCGTCGATCCACTTGCCCGAGAGTACGCGCTGCGCTGCGTCGGCGACGGCCTCGGCGATCAGCGAGCCCAGCTTCGAGGCATTGGTCATCATCGACGATGCTGCCTGGCTGGCACTGTCGGCGGCATCGAGCCCGGCATCCCGGATTGCCTTGCGAGCCTTCGGGCTTGCAGCGATCGCGGCCGCGGCGGCAGTAAGGCCGGCCGCCAGCATTTCCCGGCTCATCGCCGCCTTGGCGAACTTGTCGAACGTATTCTTGTCTGAATTGCCGCCACTCTTACCGCGGCTACTCGAGGACTTGGCCATGCTTGCCTCCCATTTTTCGATGTGATCGCAAAAGCGGTTCATCGCCGAAACGGTTCCGGATTAACCGAGAAATCCGGGAAGGGAAAGGGAGCCGCCGCACCACGCGACAGCTCCCCTCCAACATGGTCAGCGGCCGGGCGCTCAAGCCCGGAAGGACATGGACTTGCTGGTTAGGCAGTCACCTTCCGAGCGAACTGGACCGACCTCTCTGCTGAACCATGAGACATCGGATCACCTCCTTTCGCTGCGTTGAA
>CAZQLI010000042.1:0-11427 GCA_964594145.1 uncultured Sphingomonas sp.
AAGCTCCGCAAGAAGCTCCGCTCGGCGTCCAACGGTGCCGAGTTCATCGAGACGATCCCGCAGCGGGGCTGGATCCTCCGCGATATCGAGCCGGCCGACGCAGCCTAGCCCGTTACGCCTGCGGTCCGGCCGGCGGATTTACTGAAGATTTACCGAGCCGTGGCAAACGGGGGCGATGATCCATTTCATCCCCGAATCGCCCGAAGCTGAGTCGGAGCCCGGCGGACCCTATGCCGAGGCCGTCGCGCGCCTCGCGTCCATTCGCCAGGCCCTGGCCTGCGTCGAGCAATTCTCGGGGCAATCGCCATCCGAGAGCCTGGCGGAAATGCGGCTGGCGGCCGGCTGGCCGAGCGCATCGCCGGCAAGGCAGCGGGTCTATGACCGGCGGTCCGGACGCGCCGCTGCGTCCGCCGCGGCCGGGCTCGAAGCCCTGGCCACGCTCAGGGACAGCGGTAAGCAGGTCAATGCGCAGGCCCTCGAGCGGCTGAAAAGCGAACTCAAGAGCAATATCGAGTCGATCGACCTTCTGTTCAGCCTCTAGGCGGGGCCCTTTTCCTTGGGGGTCGCGGGGTCCGCGCCCCACTCGCTCCAGCTCCCGTCATATAGCCTGCCGTGCCGGCCACCGAGCCGGTGAGCCGCGAAGATGATCGAGTTTGCGGTAACGCCCGATCCGCAGCTGGCGATAAATGGCTGCTCGGGATCGACGCGCAGCTGCTCGAATGCCGAGCGCAGCTCCTCGATCGACTTGAGAGTGCCATCCTCGCGGTAGAGCATTGCAAAGGGCAGGTTTCGAGCGCCGGGAATATGGCCGGCGGCAACTCCTGGCCGCGGGTCGGCTTCGCTGCCCTCGAACCGGGCCATGCCGCGGGCATCGAGGATCGGCACGCTGACGCCGGCGAGCAGCTCTTCTTTTGTCGCGATTCCGCTGCTGCGCTCATGGGCGTCGAACCGCGCCTTCCTCGGCCTTGCCTCGCCGCTTTCGACCGGCCGTCCTTCGGAGCGCCATTTCTGGAAGCCGCCGTCGAGCAGCGCGACCCGCTCCGCGCCGAAATGGCGAAACATGAACCAGCCGCGCGCAGCGGTGCGAAGCGGACTATTGTCATAGACGATGATCCGGTCGTCCCTGCCGACACCAAGGTCGGTCATGGCCCGCCCGAACTCCGCGGCGGACGGAAGCATGTGCGGCGCCGGGTTGGACTTGTCGGCTACCTCGTTGATGTCGAGGAATCGTGCTCCCGGGATATGGCCGGCAATGAACTCGGCCCTGGCATCCCGACCGTCCGTAGGGAGAAAAGCGCTGGAATCGACGATGGCAATGTCCGGTTCGCCAAGGTTCCGCCCAAGCCATTCGGTGGTAACGAGCGTGTCCATAATCGATCCTTCCGGGCCAATGGATTGCCATGCGGCGCTCCTCCAAGCAATGACAGGACAATGGGCATTGCACTGCATCCAAGCTGGCTGGAGCCGCTCCGGGAGGAGTTCGACAAGCCATATATGGCGGAGTTGAAGCGTTTTCTGCTGGCCGAGCGCGAGGCAGGAAAGCGGATCTTCCCTCCGGGCAGGCACTGGTTCCGCGCACTTGACCTTACTCCGCTCGATCAGGTGAAGATCGTCATTCTCGGCCAGGACCCCTATCATGGCCCCGGCCAGGCACATGGGCTTTCCTTTTCCGTGCCGGTCGGCGTTCGCCCGCCGCCAAGCCTCGTCAATATCTACAAGGAACTGCAGAGCGACCTTGGAATCCCGCGGCCGGCCCATGGCCTCCTCGAGCATTGGGCGCGCCAGGGAGTGCTGCTTCTGAACAGCGTCCTCACCGTCGAGATGGGGCTTGCAGCGTCACATCGGGACCGGGGGTGGGAGCGCTTCACTGACGCGGTCATCCGGCTGGTAAACGCCAGGGAAAAGCCTGCCGTGTTCATGCTCTGGGGAAGCTATGCCCAGAAGAAGGCCGGGTTCGTGGACACGCAGCGACACCTCGTCCTCAAGGCGCCGCACCCCTCCCCGCTCTCTGCCCATTCCGGCTTCCTTGGCTGCCGCCACTTCTCGAGGGCCAATGCCTTCCTCGAAACGCACGGCATCGAGCCGATTGACTGGGCGTTGCCCGAATGTGCCGCCGGGGGCTAAGGGGCGCTCCATGTCCATGACCCCAAGGCATCTCGGCCAGGCCAGCCGGCTCCCGGCGTCGCCCGATGAAGCGGTTCTCGACTATGTCCCGAACCCTCGTCCCGGCACGCTCTACCTGGTGCGCTTTGCAGCCCCCGAGTTCACCTCGCTTTGCCCGGTCACCGGTCAGCCGGACTTTGCCCATCTCGTTCTCGATTATGCACCGGCTGAAACCATCGTCGAATCCAAGAGCCTCAAGCTGTTCCTCGGCTCCTTCCGGAACCACTGCGGCTTCCACGAGGACGTCACGGTGGGAATCGGCCAGCGCCTGTTTAAGGAAATGAAGCCAGTCTGGCTTCGGATCGGTGGCTATTGGTACCCTCGCGGCGGAATGCCGATCGACGTTTTCTGGCAGTCGGGCGAGCCGCCGAGCGGCCTGTGGATACCGGACCAGGGGGTCGCGGGTTACAGGGGTCGCGGCTGACCCGGGTCGCGATCCTCGGGGCGGGCTCGATCGGCTGCTTCGTCGGCGGGTGCTGGCAGCTTTCCGGCCTTGATGTCCGATTCTTCGGGCGTGAGCGGCTAGGCGCCGATATAGGGGCCCATGGCCTCTCGCTGAGTGATCACAGCGGCTGGAACGCCTCGATCCCACCCAATGAGCTCGATTATCGAACCGATGGAGAGGGCCTCGGCGACGCTGACATCATTGCCCTTTGCGTGAAAAGCGGGGCCACGAAGGAGGCCGCCGAACAGATCCTCCGGCAAGGGCGGGCAGGCGCGCTGGTCATCAGCCTGCAGAACGGTGTCAGCAATGTCGGGCTGCTCGAACAACGGCTTTCGGACAGGTTCACGGTGGTTGCCGGAATGGTCGCCTATAATGTCGCCTATCTTGGCGGGGGCCGCTTTCACAAGGGCGTGGCCGGCGACATATTCGTCGCGGACTGCAAGCAGAGCCGCACGCTTGCCGACGCGGTTCGAAATTCGCCCGCGTCGCTCACGCCGAGCGCCGACATGGAAGGGCTCGCCTGGGGCAAGCTCCTCATCAACCTCAACAACGCGGTGAATGCCCTTTCGGGAATGAGTCTCGCCGAGGAAATGCGCCAGCGCGATCTCAGGGCCGTTTTTGCAGCATCGATGCGCGAAGGGCTTCGCCTGCTGGACCGCGCGGGAATCAGGCCGGCCAGGGTCGGTGCCGTCGGGCCCCGCTTCCTTCCCCATGTCATCAACTCGCCGGACTGGCTGTTCAACAGCATCTTCATGCGAAGCTGGAAGATCGACGCCAAGGCCCGCTCGTCGATGGCGGATGATCTCGCCGCGGGCCGGCTGACGGAGGTCGACCATATCAACGGCGAACTGGTCCGGCTGGCTGAAAGGCTGGGGCAGGACGCGCCCATAAATCGAAGGATCGTCGAGCTCGTCCACCAGGCCGAGCGCCAGGCTTCGACCTGGTCTCCCGCCGGCCTGAGGCGCGAAGTGCTGGGCTAGGCGCTCACGGGCCTCGAGGCGTCCCGCCTGGTCCTGCCATAGAGCCAGAGGATGGCGCCGGCGAAAAGCACGATCCCGAGTGGCACCGCCCATCCGAAATTCTCGACCAGCGCGAGCACCTCGTTGCTGTTGGGATGCTGCGCCCGCTCGGCCCCTGCAACGAGGCCTGCAAACAATACTCCCATCAGGCTCTCGCCGACGATCAGGCCCGTCGCCATGAGCGTTCCAATGCGTTCGGCAAAGGCCGGGCTGGCGGACTGCCGGGCCCAGCGATTGTAGAGATAGCCGATCAGCGCGCCGGCCGGGATCAGCAGGGTGAGCTCCATCGGAAGATAGATACCCATGCCGACTGCGAGCCCCGGGAGGCTGTAACGCCTTGTGTTCCGCCTGAGCAGCTCGTCGATGACGATTACCACGACGCCGATCAGGACGCCGGTGAAGATGAGGCTCCAGTCGAGCGTCCCGCCGAGGACGCCCTGGGCAATGGTGGTGATGATGGTTGCCTGGGGCGCGGCCAGCGCCGTTTCCGGGCGGGCGTTGGGCGCGCCCTGGAAAGTGAAGGCAGTGTTCATGAGATCGAGGATCGGCGGGATGACGATCGCTCCGAAGATGACCCCGAACACCAGGGCAAGCTGCTGCCGCCAGGGAGTCGCACCGACCAGGTGTCCGGTCTTCAGGTCCTGGAGATTGTCGTTGGAAATGGTCGCGACACCGAACACGATGGCGGTAACGAAGAGTGCGAATGCCACGAGGCTCTGGGTCACTGAGGCATCCACCTGCCCGTAAATGGCGGCGAGAATGAGCGAGATGCCGACCACCGAGAGGATGCCGACACCCGAAATAGGGCTGTTGGAGGCGCCGATCAGCCCCGCCATGTAGCCGCAGACCGAGGCGATGACGATGCCGGCGAAGAGGATGTAGCCAATGGAGAGCCCGAGCGTGAGCCCGACATCGGCCTCAAGCGCGCCGCTCTGCGCGAAATAATGAAGCAGCAGGCCAATCGGCAGCATCGAGAAGATGATCGTGCCGGCGACGACCGTGATCGGCAGGTCGCGCTCGGTCAGCGCGAGGCCGTCTCCCTGGCCGGCCCGACGGGCGCGGTTGGCGGCCATTGCAGCGAGGATGCCCTTGACGATCGGGCCGATGATCTTGAGCAAAGTCCAGATCGCGGCGATGCCGATCGTACCCGCGCCGATGATCCTCGCCTTCTCCCGGAATGCGCTCCCGATAAGCGCGTCGAGATCGCCCCCCGCGGCAGCCTGGAGTCCAGGGTCCATGCTCCAGCTCGGGACCAGCCAGGCCCAGCTGATCAGCATGCCGACGAACATGGCCGTCCCGACAGCCATTCCGACCAGATGGCCAACGCCGATGAGCGCCATGGAAAGGTTGGTCGCGACCGCCGAGCCGCCGCTGCCGATCGGGAATGACTGGCGGGCGGTCTCGGCGACGATCCTCGTCTTCGACAGGATGAAATAGCCGGCCGACACCAGGCTGCTGACCAGGATCGCGGCGAGGCCCCGGCGGTTCTCCTCGGCGCCGCCGACTCCGGCGCCGACCTTCAGCACCTCCGCGGCAGCGACGCCCTCGGGATAGGGAAGGTCCGACCCGGTGACGAGCGCGCGCCGCAGGGGCACCGAGTACATGACACCCAATATGCCTCCGATCGCGATGACAGAGACCGAGAGCCAGTAGGGAAAGCCGGTCCACCAGCCGATCATGACGAGACCCGGCAGGACGAAAATGATCGCGCTCAGCGTTCCCGCCGAGGAGGCGATCGTCTGGACGATATTATTTTCCTGGATCGTCGAATCCCGGAAGGCCTTCAGCACGGCCATCGAGATGACCGCGGCCGGGATCGAGGTGGCAAAGGTGATTCCGAGCCTCAGGCCGAGATAGACGTTCGCCGCAGTGAAGAGCAGTGTGAGCAGCCCGCCAAGGACGACGCCGCGGAAGGTCAGCTCGCGGATCGCGCCCGCCGGTGACGCCAGGCTCACCATCAATTTTCTCCCCAGATCTTCCTGTCCACCGGGGCGGGAAGATCCTCCCGCTCGAACCGTATGACGGTGTCGTAACGATTGAGCAGCAGCCGGTCACCATCGATTTTGAGGGGCTCGCGCGCAAAGGCCCGTGCCTTGTAGGCGCCGGTCATCCTGGTCGAGGTGAGGTAGATGGTGCTGCCGTCGCTGGTCCAGCGTCCCTCGGCGGATTCCGAGACCGCTCCATAGTCGAGCTGGTACAGGAAGCTGCCGTCGGGCTCGAGCTCGAGTGCCGCCCCGACCTCGACCTGGTTGCTGCGGTAAAATCCGGCAGGCGACGGCAGCTCGGCCGCCGCGATCAACAATGCTGCAATGATCATTCCCAGCCAGACTCCAGGAAGCGGGTGGCAAAGGCGCAATGAAGCGCGACTCCCCTGGGGAGCACCGCCTCGTCGAGCATCATCGCGGGATTGTGAAGCGGGGCGCTCTGCGACGCGTCCTTGCCTTCGGGAGCAACGCCGAGGAAGGCCATTGCGCCGGGGATCTTCTCGAGCACGTAGGAAAAATCCTCGCCGCCCATGCTCGACGCCGGGAACTCGTAAAAATCCTCGCCGGCAATCGCTCGAACAAGGTCCACGGCCCTTGGGTCGTTGACGGTCGGAGGATAGCCCGGATCGATTTCGACTTCGGCGCTGCAGCCATGGGCGTCGGAAACATGGGTGCACAGCCGCCCGAAGGCCTCGCGGCCCCTTGCCCTGCCCTCGTTCGACAGGGTGCGGAGCGTTCCCAGCAGCTCCACGCAGTCCGGGACGATGTTATGGCTTGTGCCTGCAGCGATGCGGGTGATCGAAAGCACCACGGGATCGGTCGGTGGAGTCCGGCGTGCGACGTGGGATTGCAGCGCCAGCACGACCTCGGCTGCGACCGGGACCGGGTCGATCGAGTCCCAGGGCATCGCGGCATGCCCGCCTCTTCCGGAGATGCGCGCCTTCAGCGTATCGGTGGAGGCAAGCATCGTTCCCTCCCTGCAGGCCACTTTCCCATGGGCAAGCGTCGGCCAGACGTGCAGAGCGAAGGCGGCGTCGGGAAGCGGGTCGCCGAGGAGACCTTCCTCGATCATGACCCGGGCGCCGTGATGACCTTCCTCGCCCGGCTGGAACATGAAGAGGATGCGGCCGGCGAACCTGTCACGGCTTCCCGCCAATATTCTCGCCGCCCCGGCGAGCATCGCCGAGTGGCTGTCATGGCCGCACGCGTGCATCCGCCCGGGGACCCGGCTTGCAAAATCAAGCCCCGTCATTTCCTCGATTGGAAGTGCATCCATGTCACCGCGGAGCAGGACGGTCCGGCCTGGCCGCGCGCCCTGGAGCTCGGCGACGAAGCCGGCGCTCCTCTCGCTCCTCCTTATTTCCAGCGGCAGGCCGGCAAGGGAAGCCTCGAGCTTTTCCCTGGTTCGCGGGCAGTCGAGTCCAAGTTCCGGCTCGCTGTGGATCGCCCTTCGCAATCGGACGAGCTCGTCCTGGTCAGCTGCGGCCGAGGCGGTCCACTGGGCAAATTGCTCCATGGCCGCAACCTAGCCGCCCGCGGCGCCTTCCTCAACTTGCTATTGAGGGGCGGTCATGTCCCGGAAACGTTCCTCGCTGTGCACGCGATAATCCTCGAGGTCCCTCTCGGCAGTAGCCTGGGCCGAGGCGCGCTTGGTGCCCATTGCAACGTCGAAGTTTACCAGGGCATCGGTCAGCGCCTTGGCTTCCGCCGGACAGGCGGACTTGACGGCAGCCGCGTAGGCGTCGGCGGCCACATTGGCTTTCATCTGGTTGTTTTCGAACGATTTGAGACATGCCGCGAACGCCTTTCGCGGCGCATCGATCGACGATGGGTTTGGCGCTGCAACTGCAAGCGCCAGGACAAGCGTGAACATACCCGTCCCCTCCACGGACATATTAACGTTTGAGAAGAATGAACTTTCCGTCCGAAAAATCAACCTGGAGGCAGGAAAATCAGTCCAGCTTGACCCCCGCCGGGACAGGCGAACTGTGGCGACGGATGACCTGCCAGCTGTCCCCGACCCTCGCCCAGACGTCGGTCAGCAGGACCCGCTCGTCGATCAGCTGGCCGAGGTAGCGTACGCGCCATTGCGCATCGACGGTGGCGACGATGACATTGTCGAGTGCAAGGCATTCGGTGACCCGGACCTCGAGGCTCGCAATGTCCATTCGCTCCAGCGCGTTGATCCACTGGTCGAGGCTGACGGCCACCGAACCCGTCGAGCGAATTCCCACCAGCTTGAACTGCGGATGGATCAATCGCCGCAGCGCCGCCTCGTCCTTGGCTATGAGGGCATCGCGCCAGCTTCGCTCGAGGTCGCGGACGTCGATGCAGCCTGCCTCAGCGACCACGGAGAAGCCCTCCGAATATGCCCCGCAGCAGCGAGTTGCCGATCTGCCGGCCGACCGAGGAGGCAATCGACCTCCCGGCCGACTGGATCATCTTGTCCGCCATGCTCGGCCGGGCAGCTTCGCGGGCGCGGCGGGCTTCTTCCCGCTCAACTTCCTTTCGGCGGCGCTCCGCCTCCTTTTCGGCCTCGCGCCGGGCCCTGGCGGCCTCCTTCTCCGCAGCAGCCCGCTGCCTTGCCGCTTCCTTCTCGGCCGCGGCCTGCATCCGGGCAGCTTCGGCGGCAGCCTTTTCCGCCTCGCTGCTGGCCTTGGCCGCTGCGGCGGCAGCGGCAGCCTCCTCGGCCTTGGCCTTCAATATTTCCTCGGCACTGTCACGATCGAGGACGCCATCATATTTGGTCCCGATCGCGTCGGTCTGGATGAGGATCGCACGCTCCTGGCTGGTCAGCGTCCCGACCCGCGAGCGCGGCGGCTTGATCAGCGTCCGTTCCACAGGCGAGGGAGCACCGTCGGGAAGGAGCAGCGAAACGAGCGCCTCGCCGACCTTCAGCTCGGTGATGGCCGAGCTGACGTCGATGTCGGGGTTCGGACGGAACGTCTCCGCGGCAGACTTGACTGCGGCCTGGTCCCGCGGAGTGAAAGCGCGAAGGGCATGCTGGACCCGGTTGCCAAGCTGGCCTGCGACATCGTCGGGAATGTCGATCGGGTTCTGGGTGATGAAATAGACGCCAACCCCCTTGGAGCGGATGAGGCGGACGACCTGTTCCACCTTCTCGAGAAGCGCGGGCGGCGCGTCATCGAACAGGAGATGTGCCTCGTCGAAGAAGAAGGCGAGCTTCGGCTTGTCCGGGTCGCCGACTTCAGGGAGCAGCTCGAACAGCTCCGACAACAGCCACAGGAGGAAGGTCGAATATAGGCGCGGACTGGCCATCAGCTTGTCCGCGGCGAGGATGTTGACGATGCCTTTTCCTGCCTCGTCGACCTTCAGGAAATCCTCGAGCTCGAGCGCAGGCTCTCCGAAGAAATTGTCGCCGCCCTGGGCCCTGAGCTGAAGCAGCGAGCGCTGAATCGCGCCGACGCTCGGCTTCGAGACATTGCCATATTCGAGGGTGAGCTCGTCCGACCGTTCCCCGATATTGACCAGCATGGCCTGGAGGTCGTCGAGGTCGAGGAGCATCAGCCCCTCCTTGTCCGCCACGTGGAAGGCGATGTTGAGCACCCCTTCCTGGACCTCGTTGAGGTTCATCAGCCGCCCAAGGAGGAGCGGTCCCATTTCGCTCACCGTGGTCCGGACCGGGTGGCCGGCCTCGGCGAACAGGTCCCAGAACTGGACCGGGAATCCCTCGTAGGACCAGTCGTCATAGCCAATTTCCCGGGCGCGCGCGGAAAATGGCTCATGTGTCTTGGCGTTGGCGGCGCCAGGCATTGCAAGCCCGGCGATGTCGCCTTTGACGTCAGCGATGAATGTCGGAACGCCGACGCCCGACAGGCCTTCGACGATCCCCTGGAGCGTGACGGTCTTGCCGGTGCCGGTCGCCCCCGCGATCAGCCCGTGGCGGTTGGCCCGTTTCAGCTCGAGCTGCTGCGGCTTTTCGCCTCCCGGGCCCGATCCGATGAAGATGCTCGTTGGGGTTTCGGTCGCCATCGGCCTGCTGCACTCCTTCAGCCCAGGCCGCGGAGCCTAGGACGAAGGAGTGGTTGCAACAAGCGGCTCGTTAGTTGGCGGCGATGTCGACCCCGAAAAAGGCCTCGGGCTGCTGGCCCCGTTTCACGAGAAGCAGCACGCTGTTGCGCCCGGCGCGGCGCGCTTCCTCGACCGCGGCAAGCACCTGCGCCGGGGCCGTGACGCCCTGGCGGTTCACCGAGAGGATGACATCACCGCGGCGGATGCCCTTCTCGGCTGCATCGCTGCCTGGCTGGACCGAGGTGATGACGACGCCGCGAGTGCCCTCCGGGAGGTTGAGCGCACGGATGATCTGGGCATTGAGCGGCTGCAACGAGAGTCCGAGCGCGGTTCCCGGCTCGACCGGCGTTTCCTCGCCAAGCACCTCGTCCTGCCCCTGCTGGCCGCCGCCTGCCTGGCGGGCCAGCTCCTCCTCGGTGGGGCGCTGGCCGACCTCGACCTGAAGCGTCCGGCGGCGTCCGTCGCGGATGATCTCGACCGGGACCTTGCTGCCGACACTGGTGTTGGCGATGATGTAGCTTACCGTCTCGTCCGGTGTGACCTCGCGGCCGGCGACACGAACGATCACGTCACCCTGCTGGATGCCGGCTTTCGCCGCAGGTTCGCCCGGGACGACCGACCGGACCAGCTCGCCGCGCTCCTTGGCGAGGCCGAGGCTCGCTGCGATGCTTTCATCGAGCGGCTGGAGCCCGACGCCAAGATAGCCACGCTCGGGACGCTGGCCACGGCGCAGAGCATCGATCACCGGCTTGGCGGCCTCCGCCGGGATCGCAAGCCCGATCCCGACGCTGGCGCCGGTCGGCGAGATCAGCGCCGAGTTGATGCCGATGACATTGCCGGCCATGTCGAACATCGGACCGCCGCTGTTGCCCATGTTGATGCTGGCGTCTGTCTGGATGTAGCGGTCATAGGCACCGATGCCGGTAATTCCGCGGTGCATTGCCGAGATGATGCCGGCCGTGACCGTCCCGCCGAGGCCGTAGGGATTGCCGATCGCGACCACCCAGTCTCCGACCCGCGCCCGGGTCGAATCGCCCCAGTTCACATAGGGAAGGTTGTTGCCCTCGATCTTGAGTAGAGCGAGGTCGGACGCCTGGTCGCGGCCGATGATCCGGGCCGGGAACTCGCGCCGGTCAGGCAGGGTAATGGTGATGCTGTCGACCGTGCCGGTGCCGTTGACGCCCTGGATGAGGTGATTGTTCGTGACGATGTAGCCATCGGGCGAAATGATGAAACCCGAGCCAAGCGACCCGGCCTCGCGGGTCTGGGGAGTTTCCTGGCGCGGGTCCTGCGGCAACTGTCCGCCGAACCGCCGGAAGAATTCCTCGAACGGGTCCACCTGTCGCCTGACCGGGACCCTTTGCTTCGTGGAGATGTTCACAACCGCCGGCGCCAGCCGCGCGGCAAGGTCGGCAAATGACGTCGGCGCGCCGGCCCTCGGCGTGATGGCGGCGGGGGCGTTCTGCGCCACCTGCGCTCCGGCCTGGCCCGTTGCAACCGAAAAAGCGGTGCCTCCCAACAGCAGGGCCATGGCGACCCCATAAGCATAGCGCACGGGTCGAAACTCCTTCGTCGAACTCATTCTAATCCTCGCTTGGCTTTCGCGACATCACGGATAAACGCTAGGTCAAGCGCATGAACGCGAATTGAACAGCGCTGGCTCCTATCGTCCAGTAAATTCCTTCAGATACTCGTTGTTTGGCGACAGTATCATGTTGGTTGGCGCCGATTTGCCACCCTCGTCCGGAAGGAAGGTGGTCTGGTAGGACTGCATGGCCCGGTA